>JAGVEP010000446.1 GCA_020058145.1 Phycisphaerae bacterium
CTACTACTTGCACGCCCGCGCCGCCCGGCGCTGCGGCTTCGTGGCGTTCGAGCCGGACAGTGATGGCGTGATGCGCCGCACGCGGCTGCTGGTGCAACACCAGGGTTGCGGCCTGCCACAACTGGCGCTCGCCGTCGCGTGGGACCTGCTCGGTTTGCGGCCTCAGGACATCGCCGCCACGCCGAGCTGTTTGGAATTGCGTATTCCTGGGCGCCAGCAGCCGCTGACTGTGCAGCTCGACGACGCCGGCCGGACGCTCGTTCCTTGGGTGCCGCAACAGGATTGGACGCGCGCGTTTGGTTCGCACGTCCCGCTCGGCATGGTGTTTCAGGTTTTCGACCGCCGGCAGAGTCTGCGACACAACAACGAGCAGTTCGTGCTGGGGGAATTGCGCGACCTGGTGATTGAGCTCGGTGGTGGGCAGTTCGCGGAGGATCTGCGGGCCCGGCTGGAGGTGGACGACAAGTACCGGGAGGCGCGCTACAACGGAGATCGCAAGTCCGCGGAGTTTTACGCCGGGCTGCTGCCGCAGTATGCCCCGCTGCTGCAAGCGGGTGTCCGCGCGCTGCACATCGCCGTGGTTCAGGCGGTGGCCGCGACGGTGGCGGCCCTGGACGACAGCGTTGACGAAACACTGGGGACGCGCCTGGCGCGTCTGCGTCAACTCGAAAGCGTGCTCTCCGCCAATGCGGAGTACCAGGGAGAAATCGAGGGGCTGGTGGCGCGGTTGCGCGGGCGCGTCGGCGGGAAGATCGGGCTGATCGGGTACACCGCGACGGCGCTGGCCGACATGACGCCCATTCCGACGCACGAGCGGGCGCCGGGCGTGATGGCCCACGCGAACCTGCTGAGCGGACTACTGACCGGACGCATGGTCCGCTGGGCCCCGACGTGGCTCAACGTCTTGCTGACGCTGGTCGCGGGTCTGGTCACGACCCTGCTCACGAGCCGGCTTCGGCCGCGCTCGGTGGTCCCGCTCGCTGTCCTGCTGCTGGCCGCCTGTGGAGCGCTGGCGGCGGCGGCGTTTTACTTCTGGACCTACTGGCTCGCGGCCACCCCGGCGGGCGGCGCGGTGCTGGCGAGTGGGCTGGCCGTCCTGATCTACCGCCACATGTTTCTGGAACGTGAATCGCGGCAGATCGCCACCGCGCTGAGCCAGTACACCTCGGCGACGCTGGCCCGGCAGATGGCCGAGGATGCCGAGCTGTGCAAGCGGGCCGAAGCACGCGAAGTGACCGCGATGTTCACTGACCTCGCGGACTTCACGTCGCTGTCAGAGCGGATCGGGGCGGAGCGCACCCAGCGGTTGCTGAACATCTCGCTGGGTTGCTTTGCCGACGTGATGCTGCAACATGAGGGGATGGTCAACAAGTTCATCGGCGACGGCATTTTCGCCTTTTGGAATCCGGTGATTTTACCCCAGCCGGACCACGCGCTGCGGGCGTGCGAGACGGCGGTCGATCTGCTGATCGGCCTCCGCGCGCTCATCGCCGAGCAGCGGGCCCGCGGCGGCGATGAAGTCTTCGGCGAGCTGGTCTTGCGGATCGGCGTGGCGACCGGGCGCGCGGTCGTCGGTCCATGCGGTTCGGAGAAGAAGTACGACTACACCTGCGTCGGCGATTCCGTAAACGTCGCGGCCCGCCTTGAATCGGCTAACAAGTTCTACGGCACGCGGAGCCTCGTCAACGGCGCGACGCGTGCCGCCGTCGGCGATCGCTTCGTCTTTCGCCCACTCGGCGGCGTGCGGGTCAAGGGCAAGACGCAGATTGTGCCGATTTTCGAGCTGCTCGGTCGGACCGGTGCGGTGTCGGAAGCCGACCGGCGGTACGCCGGGCGTTTCGGCGAGGCCGTGGACCTCTTCCAGCGGCGGCAGTGGGCGGCGGCCTGGGACGCCGTGGCCGCCTGTCTGCGGGAACGGCCGGACGACCTGGCGGCGCTGAAATATCTGGAGGCCGTCGAGCACTTCCAGTACAACCCGCCCGCGGAGGACTGGAACAGGGCGCTGGAACTCGCGGAGAAGTAGGGCTCCTCCCACCGCATCTTGCAGCCGGTGCAGGGCGTGGGGCGGCGCGGTATCCTGTCGGTCCGCGGAGGAATGCCGGCGCGCGGAGCTCCCTGAGATGCCAAATACAGCCCTCCAACTCGACTACGCCAACATCCTGGATTCCGCCGTCGGGCCGGTTCACGGCCTGGGCCTGGCTGAGATTGACCGCGCCGCGGACGCGGTGAGCGGTGTCGTCCGCCGGATCGAGGCGGAGCGGCCGGCCGGAAAGCACCGCTACCGCGACCTGCCGACCGATCGCACGCTGCTGAAGACCGTGCAGGCGGCGGTGAAGCGCTATGCCGGCAAGTTCGAGAACCTCGTCGTGCTCGGCATCGGCGGCTCGGCGCTCGGCAACATCGCCCTGCAAACGGCTCTCAACCCGCCGTACCACAACCTGATGACCGGCCCGGCGCGGCGTGGACCGCGGCTGTTTGTGCTGGACAACGTGGACCCCGTCCAAATCGGCAACCTGCTCGCGGTGCTCGGAACGGGGCTCCGCAAGACGCTCTTCAACGTCATCAGCAAGTCGGGTGAAACCGCCGAGACCGCGGCGCAGTTCCTCATCATTCGTGACCTCGTGGCGCGGCAGCTCGGCAGCAAGGCCGTGACAAAAAACATCCTCGTGACGACCGATCCCGAAGGCGGGACCATGCGCGCGATCGTCGCCGCGGCCGGCTTCAATGCTCTGCCCGTACCGCCCGGCGTCGGCGGACGGTTCAGCGTGCTGTCCGCGGTGGGACTGTTCTCCGCGGGGATGTGCGGGATCAAGCTCGACAAACTGCTGGCCGGAGCGGCCGCGATGGGTACTCGTGTTGCGAGCCCCGACGTGAAGCACAACCCCGCCGCCATGCTCGCCCTGCTGCTGCACGCGTTCTACGTGCGCGGCAAACGCCTGCACGTGATGATGCCCTATGGCTATCAGCTCAAGGACCTCGCGGATTGGTATCGGCAGCTCTGGGCGGAGAGCCTCGGCAAACAGCAGGACCTCGAAGGGCAGCCGGTGACGGTTGGCCCGACGCCGATCAAAGCCCTGGGCGCGACGGACCAGCACTCACAAGTTCAGCTCTATCGTGAGGGGCCAAACGACAAGGTGTTCATTTTCCTGGAGGTCGGCAAGTTTGCGCGGGATATCAAGATTCCACGGGTAAAGGGCACCCCCGACACGCTGCGGTACCTGGAAAACAAGTCGCTGGGACGGCTGTTGAATGCCGAGAAGCACGCGACGGAATTCGCGCTGGTCGCGAGCCAGCGCCCGTGCCTGACCCTGCGTTTTCCGCTGGTCAACGAGGACACGGTCGGTCAGTTTATCTTGCTATGGGAGGCCGCGACGACGATCGCGGGCGGTTTGCTCAACATCAACCCCTACGACCAGCCCGCGGTGCAGCTCGGCAAGGAATACACGTTCGCGCTGCTGGGAAAAAGCGGGTACGAAGCCCAGGCCGCGCAGTTGCGGCCGACGACCGGCCGCAACGAGCAGCACATCGTCTAACGGTGCAACATGCGACATGCCGTCATTATGGCCGGTGGGGCCGGCACTCGATTGTGGCCGCTCAGCCGGAAGAACCGGCCGAAGCAACTGCTGCGTTTGTTCGACGGCGCGTCCTTGCTCCAGATCGCGCAGCGGCGGCTCGCGGGGCTGTTCCCGCCGGAGAACATCTGGGTCATCACATCCGCCGCCTACATCGAGCAGGTGGCGCGCGAGCTGCCGGACGTACCGCGCGGCAACTTGATCGGCGAGCCGCTGATCCGTGACACGGCCAACGCGATCGGGCTGGCGGCGAATTTGCTGGCGCGGCGCGACCCGGACGCGACGATGTCGGTCTTCACCGCCGATCACATCATCGAACCCGTCGCTGCGTTTGCGGCGGCGATTCGCACCGGGCTTGCAGCCGCCGAGCGGTCGCCGGACCATCTCGTCACCTTCGGCATCACGCCGCGCACCGCGCACACCGGCTACGGCTACGTCCGGCGCGGCGAGTCGGTAGCGGCACACACGTTCCGCGTGGTCGAGTTCAAGGAAAAGCCGAGCGCGGCGGTCGCTGAGCAGTACGTGAAGTCCGGTGCGTATTACTGGAACAGCGGAATGTTCGCCTGGCGGGCGACCGCGATTCTGGCGGAGCTGGGGCGCTGCCTGCCGGAGAATGCGGCCATACTGGCGGACCTGGCCGCGAACTGGGAGTCGCGCTCCGGGAGCGAGCACGCGGCGCAGTGCTTCGGGCAGTTGCGCAAGATTTCGATCGACTACGGCGTAATGGAGCAAGCGGCGCTCGACCAGCGCGTTCTGGTGGTCGAGATGAACTGCCGGTGGCTGGATGTTGGGTCGTATCCGGCGATTGCCGCGACGCGTCCGCCGGACGACGCCGGCAACGTTCAGGTCGCGGCAAACGGGCTGGTGGTTGGCGGGAGCAACAACATTCTCGTGAGCGAATCCGAGCACGCGCTCGTCGTGCTCGGGGCGAGCGACCTGATCGTGGTACACAGCGCGGACACCACCCTCATTTGCCGGCGCGACCAGGCGGAGCGCATCAAGGACCTGGTTGGATTGCGGGTCGAGAAGTTCGGCGAGCGCTTTGAGTAGTGCTCACGGTTCGGCGGTCCAGCTTGATCGCTTGGTACGGATTTGGCAGCGCACTACCACGGTGTGTTAGACGTCTTGCGGCATCGCGAGTGATGTTTTCCCACAACTTGCCATAACGTGATTATTGACAGCATGTTATATCATTGCGGTTGTTCCGCTATTGCGATTGCGTTGCGATGAAGCCACATCGGACCTGGGGCTCGGCATTGTCGTGGAGAACCCGGCGCGACGTAAGAAATTGTCGTTGCTAGCGTAACAGCAATTCCGTGCGCGGTTGCAGATAACGCGATTATCGGCACCGAAATTGCTAGCCACTAGTCGCCGCATCTTCGTCCGGGTGCTTTCCGAGGGATGGGTCTGTGCCCTTAGAAGAGGCCATAGGACTGGAAGAAGAAGCGTTTGTTGTCCTCATGTTCCGCAAAGGCGGATGAAGCGGCGGCAACCAAGCAGTGCCCACGACGCGATCGTTGGAGAGGAAGTCGGTCGGGACAGATGCACTGCCAAGCTCAAAAGGTGTAAGTTAGTGGGGGATCGCGGGCAGCCTGTCTGTGACGGACAGGCTGCCCCGTTCCGTTTTCAGGATTGTGCGGAGCGACCCGCGCTGGCGGGGTGAGCGCCGACTTTCATTGCCCGGCCCGGGTCGAGTTCACGATCTTCTTCTTCTGTCTCCGTGCCTCTGGGGATTATCGAGCAACCTGGTGTAGTGCCTCACAAGTATCAGCGCATGGGTGGGGTGGCCATCTTGGCCGCCCGCGCGGCGGGCGAGACGCCCACCCCACGCCACCCAGCTTATGCGCTATTTTCAATGAGGCACTACACTAGTTAGAATCGCCCTCCTATGAACCGACCCCCGCTAACGCCGTTTTCGTTAACGATCACGTTTCCGTGCTACAACGAGGAAGCCAACGTCGAGCGCGTCACACGCGCCGCCGTCGACGTGGCCCGCCGCATCGCCGCCGACTGGGAGGTGCTGATCGTCAACGACGGCAGCCGGGACCGCACCGGCGAGATCGCTGACCGGCTGGCCGCGGAAATCCCCGGCGTGCGGGCCGTACACAACAACCCGAACCTCGGCTACGGCGGGGCGCTCGGCCGCGGCTTCCGCGAAGCGCGTAAGAACTGGATTTTCTACACCGACGGCGACGGGCAGTTTGATTTCAATGAACTGCCGCCGCTGCTGCCGCTGCTCGAAACGCACGACATCGTGTCGTGTTACCGCCTTGACCGGCAGGATTCGCTCATGCGGAAGGCCAACGCCTTCGCGTGGACCACGCTGGTGAACCTGCTGTTCCGCACCGGCCTGCGGGACATCGACTGTGCGTTCAAGATCTACCCCCGGACGTTCATCGAGCAGATTGAGATCAAGAGCCGGGGGGCGCTGATCGACACCGAGATGCTCGTGAAGGCCCGCAACCTCGGCTGCACGATCGTCCAGCGGGGCGTACACCATCTCCCGCGTATCGCGGGCCAACAGACCGGGGCCAACCTCAAGGTCATCCTGCGGGCGTTCAGAGAGCTGTTCAAACTGTATCGGCAGATCAAGCGGGAGGTTCACGCCGCGCAGTGACCGGGTGCGTTTGACATGCTGGAATTCCTCCAAGCCCTCCGTGAACAACCCTTCCTCCAGGTCGCGCTGCTGACCGGCCTGCTCGCCAGCATCGCCTGCGGCGTGATCGGGAGCTACGTCGTGGTCCGGCGCATCACCTACCTCGCCGGTGGCATCGCGCACTGCGTGCTCGGCGGCCTCGGGGCGGCCCAGTATCTCGCGGTCGTCCACGGCTGGAAGTACTACCACCCGCTGTACGGCTGGCAGCCGCTGCATCCGCTGATCGGCGCGGTCGTCTCGGCCTTGCTCGCCGCGGTGATCATCGGGATCGTCAGCCTCCGCGGCCGACAGCGCGAGGACACGGTGATCGGGGCGTTGTGGGCCATCGGTATGGCCGCGGGTGTGCTCTTCATCGCGCGCACGCCGGGGTATCAGGTCGAATTGATGAGCTACCTGTTCGGCAGCATCCTGATGGTCAGCCAGGGCGACTTATGGTTGCTCGTGGCGCTCGACGTCTTGATCGTCGGCATCGGTCTGCTCTTTTACAACCAGTTCCTCGCCGTGTGTTTTGACGAGGAATTCGCCCGGCTGCGCGGCATTCGCGTGGAAGTCTATTACATCCTGCTCTTGTGCCTGACTGCGCTGACCGTGGTGTTGCTCGTCAGCGTGGTAGGCATCGTGATGGTGATCGCGCTGCTGACGCTCCCGGTCGCGGTCGCCGGCCACTTCTGCCGCACGTTGTGGCAGTTGATGCTCGTATCGGCGGTGCTCAGCGCGGTGTTGACGACGGCGGGACTGGCCCTGAGCTACGCCCCGGACCTGCCCGCGGGCGCAACGACGATCGTCCTGGCGGGGACGGTGTACGTGCTGGTCGTGATCGGTAGCCGCTTGCCGCGGCGCTCGGCCGGCAGTCCGCAGCACGTTTAGAAAGCACCCCAGGCGTTGCTGGTAAACGCCTGGGGCGCATTCGACAGTCACGATAGAGTAGCTGGACGATCAGGCATTAACTCGCCTGGTCCGCACGCCGGGCACTCAGTTCACGCTGTGCCGACGCGGGAGTCGCTAGCCTAGTCCTTGTCCGCCGGCCGTTGGCACGTGACCGTGGCGCACGTGGTGCCGTGGCCCATCGGGTGCCCGTGAGCCTGCCTGCAAGCTCTCATCGTCAGGTCCTGGCACGTCCCGTCGGCGAAACAGCACGCCATCGTCGGCGGCGGCGGGGGTGTCTCACACACGATGTTCGCACAGGCCGTATTCGGACCCATCGGGTGCCCGTGAGCCTGCCTGCAAGCCCTCATCGTCAGGTCCTGGCACGTGCCGTCGGCGAAACAGCACGCCATCGTCGGCGGCGGCGGGGGCGTCTCACACACGATGTTCGCACAGGCCGTATTCGGACCCATCGGATGTCCATGCTGGTGCATGCACGCCCGCGGCGTCAGATCCTGGCACGTGCCGTCCGGGAAGCAGCACGCAACCGTCGGGGGCGGCGGAGGGGCTTCACAGACGACGTTCGCACACGCCGTATTCGGTCCCATCGGGTGCCCATGCGCCTGCATGCACTCCATGGGCGTCAGATCCTGGCAGGTGTTATCCGGGAAGCAGCACGCAACCGTCGGGGGCGGCGGGGGGGCTTCACAGACGACGTTCGCACAGGCCGTGTTGGGTCCCATCGGGTGCCCGTGAGCCTGCATGCACTCCATGGGCGTCAGGTCCTGACAGGTGTTGTCCGGGAAACAACACGCCACCGTTGCAGGCGGTGGTGGCGGCGGCGGACACTGGAAGTTGGCACAGGCTGTGTTGGGCCCCATCGGGTGCCCATGCGCCTGCATGCAAGCCTCGGGCGTCAGGTCCTGACACGTGCCGTCCGGGAAGCAGCACGCCACCGGTCCGGGCGGTGGTGGCGGCGGCGGACACTGGAAGTTAGCACAGGCTGTGTTGGGTCCCATCGGGTGCCCATGCGCCTGCATGCAAGCCTCGGGCGTCAGGTCCTGACACGTGCCGTCCGGGAAGCAGCACGCCATCGGTCCGGGCGGTGGCGGCGGCGGCGGGCACTGGAAGTTGGCACAGGCTGTGTTCGGACCCATCGGATGCCCGTGCTGGTGCATGCACTCCATGGGCGTCAGGTCCTGGCACGTGCCGTCCGGGAAGCAGCAGGCCATCGGCGTGGGTGGCGGAGGGGGGTTGGCGACGGCGGCGCCCTGCGCGAGCAGCGCCACGCCTGCGGTGAGTAGAACAAGTTCCAACCAGTGTTTGCGAAGCATGTAGGTCCTCCATTTGGGCGCATTGCCCAGTGGGAAAAAAGGGTCCTGGCACCGAGGTAGTTAAGTCAGCCCTGGCCGGCGCCGCGCCAGATCGACTCCGTTAGCTTAATCCGTCAATCTGAGCTTCCACCGTGTAGGCACACGGTCAGCAGCGCTTGTGCGAACCACAAACTCAGTAAGAGCCCTGCTCGGGTCGATTCGCGGTTCGAGATGAAGCGCCTGCTCAACGTCGTTCCGCCTCCGCAGCCGCGCTGCCCGCGGCCGGATACCGCAACGCCCCCATAATGGTCTAAACGTGCAAAGGTCCGGATTATTCGGTCTCAGCCGGTAATTATCCGGTTTCTTCTCTGGCTTGCCCACGAATGGTCGCTGCACTGGCGGCGAAACGAGTCCCTACCTCTACCTGCTCTGTCCGAGCCGCGAGTGCCGGCGGGCGACACCGCGTTTTTTGCTTGCGGGGCGAAGAGTATCAAGAGTCTCATGTTTTGAGGGGACGTGTTCGAGACTCTTCGGACGGTGAGTGTGACACCGGGTTTTTATCGCACCATTGGACGTCGAGGCGAGCGCTTTGGCAGCGGGCGGACTTCTAATTGTGCGGCGTGCATGTTTTTATAAGACCATTGAGACTCTTGAAAGCACGCTTGAGACCCTTGGGCGAGCGCGGGGCGGCGTGGAAGCGCGGGGGCGAGCCATCGTGGGGTCGGAGCGTTGAGGGGTAGGTGTCCATGTGCCAAGTATGCGGCGCGAACGGCACGACGGAAGCCAAGCCCGTCCGAATGGCGGAGATTAGTGGGGAGGGGTGGAGATTCGCGGACAGACAGGGGCGTTTTCGCGTCTAAATGTGGGGTCGCGGGAAGGGAGTCCCGGGGTAGTGCGTGCGAGAGAGGATTCTCGCACGAGGACAGTTCGGACTTCAAGGCCCGCGTGGCTGAACTCGGCAACGCGTCGGTTCGCTGGCGCGTCAGCCGTTCAGTTACTCCTTTGTGACAAGGCCAACGATCTTGAAGAATTTGTCGGCGGCGCGTTGGACGAAGACGGAATAGTTGCCGGGCAGGCTTTCAATCGTGAAGACGACGATTTTGTCCTCTCCGGGTCGAAGGTGCTCAATGATGAAGTCGCGACTGAAGCGGTCGGCGAACTCTTTGAATGGGACTTCGCGCGCAAACTTGGGCGAATAGGTGAAGTTGCCTGCCGCCGGATTCGGCTTTGTGGCTGCCAGCTCCGCGAGCAGCTTCTCGCGGTCGCTTATGACCGCCTGCCAGTGTGGATCAGCCAACACGAACGGAGTGGTCGCGAGAACCTCAAGCGCGTCACGATCACCCGCCGCCCAGGCCAGTAGGAAGCGCCTCGCGGCTTCCTGAGGCTCGCAATACCCGAGTGCGGCGAACACGTCGCGCTCAAAGTGCAGTGGTCCCTCGTATTTGCACGCCCAAAGGGACGCTGGCCCGCTACCCAGTCGCTTCGGCAAATCCGGATGCAGCCCAGCCAGCTCCCCCGCTGTTATGCCAAACGCCTGCGCACGCAGCTCGCGGCAGTGCTCAGCATCGACCGATGAAAGTGGCTGGAGGGTGAATGGCGCGGCGCCGCTGTTGGGGCCCGCAAGGCCGCGCGCCAGGATCGTGAACACCTCGACCGTGCCCTGGCCGCCGCCGTAGAGGTTGGTGACCACGAGTGGGTAGTACAGGCGGTCACTGCGAAACTCGTACGTGAGGGGCTGGACGGTTTGTTTCTCCGGCGACAGTGTGATTATGTCGAATGCGAAGAAGCGCAGGCCGCGGCGGAGATAGTCGGCCACGACCTCGCGGAGCTCCGACGACACCACGGGCTCGGCGAGGTCGTTTTTGCGGAAGAATTCATGCACCCAGGCGACGAACGCATCGCCGTCCTTCACCTCGGCGACAGTGATAGCGTGCGGGCCGAACTGGGCCGAGACAACAACCTGTACAAGCTCGCCGGCTTCGGCCGGGCCCCTGGTGCTCCCGTCCCGCCCGAAGCCGCCGCCGTATCGTAGCTTGTGCTTCTCGACCAGATCTTTGAGAGCGGCGAAGCAACCCTCCGGCGCCAGCGACACCTCGGGCTTGGACGGCAGCGGCATGAATTCGACGATGCGGGTGGTTTTCTCGGCGCGGACGTCGGTCTGGAGGATGAGCCACTCGCGCACGCCGTTGTGTACGATGATGGCGCGCTGGGCGGGCTCCTCGATGTTGACCGGCTCAGTGCGGATCGAGCCGCGGTCGCCCCACGCAGGGCCGTGTGTATACAGTAGCGCGGCGGACAGCAGGGCCACCAAGCCCACTCGGCGGTAGGCAGTTCTCTGGAGCATGATACGACCTCCCGCGTGTGCGGTTTACGGTATTGTGGCGCGTCGACGACACCTTCTGCAAGCTTTGACGACGTACCGCTGGCAAAGTTCCCGGGCCTGGCGACGGCAAAGCGGCAATGGTGGGTGATGCCCACCTTGCGCGCCACGCGCTTATGATGACGTGGTAGTTGAGGCACGTGTACGCATTGGTCAGGGGCGTTTTCTACGTACCGCCGCCCGCTCCGGGGCGGATCGATCACACGCTGCCTCGTGTCCGTGGGCGGTGCCCACGGCTACTAACCGGCGCCCTGCCAGGGCGGAGCGATGGCGGGCACGATGCGGCTCCCGGTGTGGTGCGTGCGAGAGAGGATTCTCGCACGAGTACAGTTTCGCGTTTGATTTCGCCCACGACAGCGACACCGAGAGTGCCAAACCGCCCTGCCAGCTTGACGCTCCGCCGCCGCCGCCGTTAGCCTCGCCCCCTGGCGCCGGCATCCGGCCGGCGACCCATTGCCGGGCAGCCCCCGGCGTCAACGTTGAGGTACTGATCTTGGGCGGTATTGTTGAGCCACGCCTGTTGCGCGGCCTGCGGGACTACTTCGCCGACCAGATGCACGCGCGCCAGTGGATCATCGACACGGTCCGCGCCGTCTACGAACGCTACGGCTACGTCCCGCTCGGCACACCGGCAATCGAATACCTGGACGTGCTGAGCGGCACCGCGGGCGAAGAAACCCAGAAGCAGCTCTTCGAGGTCAAAGGACCGGAGGACGAGCGGCTCGGCCTGCGTTTCGACCAGACGGTCTCGCTCGCACGCGTCGTGGCGCAGTATCCCGACCTGCCGCGGCCGTTTCGCCGCTACCAGGTCGCCTCGGTTTGGCGGTGTGACAACCCCTACGAGAAGCGTGGCCGGTTCCGCGAGTTCATCCAGTTCGACATCGACGCCATCGGGGTGGAATCCGAAATTGCCGACCTCGAGACGATCACCGCCATGTGCGACGCGATGCGGGCGCTCAACACCGGCCCGTTCCGCGTCCGGGTATCCGATCGACGCGTGCTGAATCTGCTCATGCCGCTAGCCGGCATCAAGCCGGAGATGGCGCACGACGTTTTCCGCGTGCTCGACAAGCTCGACAAGCTCGGGGCCGAGAAAGTGCGGCTCGAACTCACGACCGGCTACCAGGACGAGTCCGGCAGCCGCGTGCCGGGGCTCGGCTTCTCCGCGGCGCAGGTGGACCAGATCGAGCAGTTCTTGGCCATCCGCCCGGCCAAGCGCGAGGACGTGCTGGCGCAGGTGCGCTCGTTGTTCCAGACTGTCCCCGGGGTCGAGGAAGCTGTCGCCCCGCTCACGCGCATGTCGCACCAACTCACTTTGCTCGGCTACGGCGAGGACCAGGTCGTGTACGACGTCAGCATCGCTCGCGGCCTGGCGTACTACACCGGCACCATCTTCGAGACCGAGCTACTGGACCTGCCGGAATTCGGCTCCGTCTGTTCGGGCGGACGCTACGACGACCTCGTGATGCGCTTCCTGGGCGAGCGCGTCCCCGCCGTCGGCACGTCCGTCGGCGTCGATCGCCTCTTGGTTGCGCTCCAGGAGCTCGGCCGCGCGCCGCTCCGCAAGGCCACGGCCCAGGTGTTGGTCACCGTCTTCGATCAACAGCGGATCGACGACTACCTCGGCATGACCTATGAATTGAGGCGCGCCGGGATCTGTGCGGAGCTGTACCTCGGCACCGAGAAGCGCATCGGCAAGCAGGTCCGCTACGGCGATCACTACGAAATCCCCGTGCTTGTCGTTTGCGGGTCCGACGAGTTCGCCCGCGGCGAGGTCCAACTAAAAGACATGTCCATCGGACGACGGCGCA
The DNA here is from genome assembly GCA_020058145.1 of Phycisphaerae bacterium. Taxonomy (GTDB): domain Bacteria; phylum Planctomycetota; class Phycisphaerae; order UBA1845; family Fen-1342; genus JAGVEP01. The sequence goes on from JAGVEP010000446.1 coordinate 12,597, forward strand.
CCGCCGAGGTCGCCGACCGCGGCCAATGGCGGGCCGAGCGCCCGGGTCAATTCAATGTTCCACGCGACCAACTGGTCGCGGCGGTGAAAAACTTGCTGGCGCAAATCGCGCAGGAGTAGACGGGGAAATCTACCCTGCCAACAGCGCCACAAACGGGTTGATGTCGTCGAAGTCGACGAGGGTGTCGCCGTTGATGTCGCCCAACTCCGCCGCACAATTGGGATACTGCGTTGCGTAGCCGGCCGGATCGCTGATCGCGAAGACGAACGGGTTAATGTCGTCAAAATCGACCAGGCCGTCGCAGTTCAGGTCGCCGAGCAGAATCCGTGTCACGCCGGTGACGACGAGGGCGTAGTCCGCATCGGTGACGCCGACGGTCTCGGGGTGACCGTCCTGCACGATTTCGCTGCCGCTGACCTGCACCTTCCACAGGCCCGTGGCGGGACTGGCCAGGAACACGTTCTCGACGGTGTTCTTGGTGTCGGCTGACCCGCCAGAAGTGGTCCAGCGTGCCGTCGACAGGCCGCGGTTACCCCAGTAGATCGTTCCGTCGGGCGTGATGACCTTCAGCGACAGATCGTTCACGCGGTGTTGCGACTGCACGCTCGGATTGCCGTGGGGATCCGTGTAAACCAGCGTCGCCTTTAGCGCGGCCTCCCCCGCCGCTACCTGGGCAAAGTACGTCCGCGTCTGGAGCGGCGTGAGCAGGTCCGTCTCGTCGATGACAAACGAGTGGAGACTCTGGATGTCGAGGTTCTGGAGATTGGCCATGCCCCAGCCCTGCCGCACGCGCGTCAGGTCCGTGTACCCGGTCTCGCCGGCCAACGGATACTGGTAGGCCGAGTTGATCATCAAAGCCTTGGCGGTCGCCATGTGGCAGCGGTCGGAGAAGACGGATTCGCCGCCGCCGTGCCCGGCCCACACCCCGGCGTGCCACATCTGGAACAGCAGGCCGAAGGCGCCGGCGGTCATCGGCGTGGCGCCGCTCGTGCCGCCGAAACTGCTCGTATAGGCGGTATTGCTGCTGTCAGTGGGACAGAGAATCGCGTCGTAAAACGCGGTGAGGTCGGGTTTGATACGCGTGTCCGAAGCGGGGCCCGTGCTCGCACCGCTGTTCCACCGGTCGTCGCCGCGGTTGGTGTTGTCGTAGTGGTAGAAGCCGCCGACGGACACGATGTTCTTGGCCCAGGCCTGCGGACGCGACGACGAGTTACCGTTGTTGCTTTGTGATTGGCAGGACAAGAGGTCGTGCAAGAACAGGTAGTCGTCAACCTCCGATGAGATCGACGTGTAGCTTGTGGTCAGGGTACTGCCCACACTGGAGGTCTGGAACACCGCCCGGTAGGCCCCATTCGGGTCAACCAGTTCCGCAGTGTGTTGGTGGCGGGTCTTGCTGCCACCAAACTGCGTCACCTGCGCGTAGTAGGCAAAAATGCCCTGCTCGCGGTTGGGCAGCATGCCTTTGCCCAGGGCGTTGCCAGATCCGTTGCCGAAGACCTCGCCATAGGTGCTGGTTCCGTGGTTGGTATCGGAGCTGTTAACCGTGTGCAGCAGGACGTTTGGGCTGAGGAAAGCGAGGTGGGTGGCGCGCACGCCGGTGTCGAACACCTCGCCGCGCACGCCCTCGCCGCCCAGTCCGAGCGTGGTCTGGACGAAATCCGCGTCCAGCCCGGCCGAGCTGCGGGCGATATTCATGTCCAACTCGCCGGGGCCGCCCCACGGATCGACGAAGTTGACTTCATCGGCATGCACGAGTTCCGCCAGCGCCGGCAGCGAGAGCGTCGCTTCCATGCGAAATCCATCGGGCGTGATGAAATGAACGTCGCCGCCCAAGGCCCGAATCCGGTTGGCCAGCACCTGCTGCTGCGCCGGGCCACGCTGATGTACGAGGATCGAGTAGCGCTGCGGCTCGAAGTTCGGCGCGTCGCTCGTCAACTCGGCCAGAATCTGCGGATCGACGCGGTAGGCCGGATGGTAGGAGCCGATCCAGCGCACAAACGGCAAGGCCGCCACCTGGTCGCGTACCTCCGGCGACATGGTAATAACGTGGCCGTTGTTGGGCATGAACGGCCCGATCTCGCCGCCGAGCGCTGCGATCTGGGTGCGATAGTCGTCGAGCGGCTGCGTGTAGAACTGGACGATGTAGACGTTTGCGCCTCTATCGGCGGCCAGGTTCGCCGGCACGGCCGGCACGCCGTCCGCCGGATCGAACTCCTGGTACGCAACCAGGATCCGATAGGAAGTAGCCTGCGGTGGCGAGAAATTCACGCCGTCGAAAGCCACCGCGTAGTGCGGGGTCGCGACGCCGGCACGATCCACCTCGTCCCAGAGCGCGATTCTTAGGCTGGAGTTGGGGACGACCAGCGTCCGGGCACTCCCCAGGCCGTCGGCACGCGCCGGCGGCAGCATGGCGGCCAGAATCGCGGCGAGGCCGCAAATGTACGACATTGCCCAAAGGCGAACCAAACGGTTCATCATGGTGCTCTTCCTTATGTGCGCACGAGCAAGACTTGGTATAGGTCGGCTAACGAGCCCAATGGCCAACAGCCATCAGGACCGAGCCTGACGACGTGCCTCGCCTGAATAGTATGCAAGCAAGGCAATGGGTCAAGGTTGGATGCCAGCGCTATTTCGGCGTCAGTGCGGCCATTTCCTCACGCACACGCCCGATAACCCACCGGACTGCGTCTGCGAGAGACATGGTTTGCTTGCCTTCCACGCCGCGCTGCGAGACCTCAACGCCGCCAGCCGCGAGACTCTTCTTTCCCACCACGACCCTCAGCGGGACGCCGACGAGGTCCGCATCTTTGAATTTGAACCCGGCGCGCTCGTCGCGATCGTCGAAAAGCACGTCCACGCCCACTGCGGCGAGCTGATCGTGGATTTCACCGGCGACGCGCATAACCTCCGTGTCGCGCGGATCGAGGCCGATAACCTGGGCCTCGAACGGCGCGATCGACATCGGCCAGATGATACCGTCGTCGTCGTGATGGGCCTCGATGGCCGCCGCCATGATGCGGTTCAGCCCGATGCCGTAGCAACCCATGATGCAGGGTTGCGCCGAACCGTTTTGATCGAGGTACGTCGCGCCCATCGAGTGGCTGTACTTCGTGCCGAGTTTGAACACGTGCCCGATTTCGATCGCCGTCCGTAGACGCAGCGGGCTCGGGTTGGCCGTGGGCGCCAGGTCGCCGTCGACGACGGTGCGGATGTCGGCCAGGATGACCTTGTCGCCGCTGAGCGGAAAATCGCGGCCCGGGTTGATTCCGGTGACGTGATAATCGGTCTTGTTCGCCCCCGTGGCCGCGTTGCGCAGCACCGCCGCTTCGCGGTCCACAATCAGCTTGTCGATGCGGTCGATGAGTCCCTGCGGACCCGCAAAGCCGACCTTGGCCCCGGTCACCGCCGCGATCGTCTCCGGATCGGCCAACTCCAGCGGCGTCCCGGCCACTTTGTTCAGCTTGGTTTCGCTGATTTCGTGATCGCCGCGCACGAGCGCCACAACGCGTATGCGTCGTTCAGCGCCCTCCGTGCCTTGGTACACCAGCGTCTTGAGCATGTCCTGTGGCCGCGTACCGAGCATCCGGCACACGTCCTCGACGCGCCCCGCGCCCGGGGTGTGTACCTCTTGGATTGGCTGAAGCGCTACGTCCGCGGGCGCCGCCGGCGGGGCGGCCTGCGCACGCTCCAGATTCGCCGCGTAGTCCCCGCGTTCGCTGATGGCGACCGCATCCTCGCCGGCCTCGGTCAGCACCATGAATTCGTGCGACACGTCGCCGCCCATTGCGCCGGTGTCCGCCTCCACGGCCAGGTACGGCAGGCCGCAACGGCCGAAGATGCGGCAATACGCGGCGTACAGGTTCTCGTATTCGCGGTCGAGCGACTCCTTGGAATCGTGAAAGGAGTACGCGTCCTTCATCAGAAACTCGCGCGTCCGCAGGATGCCACTCTTCGGCCGCGCCTCGCCACGGAACTTGGTTTGGATTTGGTACAGCGTAATGGGGAGCTGCTTGTAGCTTTTCAGATACGCCCGCGCGAGCTCGGTGATGACCTCCTCGTGCGTCGGCCCGAGGACCAGGCCGCTGCGCCAGTCGCCCGGCGGTCCGGCGAGTCGCAGCAGCGTGTCCCCCATCGTCCGGTCACGCCCGGTTTCCTGCCACAACTCGAGCGGCGTGAGCCCGGGCATGTGCAGCTCGAGCGCGCC
>JAGVEP010000368.1 GCA_020058145.1 Phycisphaerae bacterium
CGCGACCTGCGACGACGACGCGCTGCGGTTCATCGCCGAGCGGGCCGAGGGCGACGCCCGCCGGGCACTGACGGCCCTCGAAGTCGCTGTGCTGTCGCTCCAGAAGGAGGCTGCGGGCGGGCCGCCGCACGTGACGCTGGAAATCGCGGCACAAGCGTTGCAACGTAAGGCGGTGGCGTACGACGCCGCGGGCGATACGCACTACGACGTGGCGTCTGCGCTGATCAAGAGTATGCGCGGCAGTGACCCGGACGCGGCGCTCTACTGGCTGGCACGGATGCTCGAAGGCGGGGAGGACCCGCGTTTCATCGCCCGGCGAATCGCGATTTGTGCGTCGGAGGACGTGGGTAACGCCGATCCGCAGGCCGCGCTCCTAGCCGCGGCCGCGGTGCAGATCACGGCCGTGGTCGGGCTGCCGGAGTGCGAGTACGCGCTGGCGCAGGCGGCGGTTTATATCGCGTGCGCCCCGAAATCGAACGCGGTGACGCTGGGGGTACACGCGGCCCGCCAGGACGTGCGCGAAGGACTGCTTCTGCCCGTTCCGCTGCACTTGCGGGACGCCAGCTACCCCGGTTCCGCCCGGCTGGGCCGCGGCGCGGGCTACCGCTATCCGCACGACTATCCGGGCGGGTGGGTGGCCCAGGACTACCTCGGCGCGGGCAAATCGTATTACAATCCCACCGACCGCGGAACGGAGCGGCGGCTGGCCGAGACGCTCAGACGACTGCGTGCGGCTCGCACGGCCGGCCAGCCGGACGAACGGAAGAGTTGACTGTGTCAAAGAAGGTCCTGCGTCAGCAGGTGCGCGACATTCTGGCTGCGATCCCCCCCGAGCAGTTGCAGCATCGTAGCGCGCTGGCGTGCCAACTGCTCTGCGAGCAGGAAGAGTATCGCCGGGCGCAGACCCTGATGATCTTCCTGTCCACGACTCACGAGGTCGACACGCAGCAACTCGCGCAGCGGGCCTGGGCCGACGGCAAAACCGTGCTCGCGCCGCGGGTGACGTGGGACCAGCGGCGGATGTTGCCGATCGAGATTCAGTCGTTGGGCAGTGACGTCGAGGAGGGCTACATGGGCATTCGGGAACCCGCCGAGGGGATGCCGGTGCCGGTTTCCGAGTTGGACCTGGTGGTCGTGCCGGGGCTGGCCTTTGACGAGCAGGGTAACCGCCTGGGGCGCGGGCGCGGCTTCTACGACCGGTTCCTCGCACATCCCGACTTTCGTGGCACCGCCTGTGCGCTCGCCCTGGAGGAGCAGATCGTCTCGACCATTCCCCTCGGCCCCGGCGACGTGGCCGTGGACATGCTCGTGACGGACGTACGTGTCAGGCGGTTTCCGCGCTAGAGCATAGTATTTACAACAGACGCACAGCCCGGGCCAAGGCCGATTTTGGATTTTGGATTTTGGATTGGAACCTCACGCCCCTACGTGCCTTCGTGCCTCCGTGCCTCCGCCCCCTGGTGCCTTTGTGCCTCCGTCCCTTCGTGCCTCGTGTGAGCATCCATGAGCAGCATTCTCGGCCGCCGGCGATATCTCACGAATTTTGAGCACCATCGGCTGCCGCATCTGTTCACGGATACGCTGGTGCTCGGCGCCGGTGTGGCCGGACTGCGGGCGGCCCTGGCCGCGGCCGAAGGCGGCGACGTGCTCGTCGTCACGAAGGAGGGTGTGGACCAGTCAGCAACCGCGTATGCTCAGGGCGGTATCGCCGCCGCGACCGGGCCAGATGACACCCCCGAACAGCACGCCCGCGACACGATCGAGGTCGCCTGCGGAATCGGGGATGAAGACGTGATTCGCGGCGTGGTCAACGCGGCCCCGGCCGCGATTGCCGCGCTCGAGCAGGACGGGGCACGCTTTGATCGCGAAGGACCGGACCTCGAGACCGGCCGCGAGGGCGGGCATTCGCAGCCGCGCATCATCCATGCCCATGACGCGACCGGGCGCGAGATTCTGCGGGTGCTGCTCCAGCGGGCGCGGGCCCACCCACGCCTGCGCATCTTCCAGCAGTGCTTCGCCATTGACCTGTTGACGCTCGACGGGCAGGTCGTTGGGGCCGTCACGTACCACCCGAAATACGGGCACCAGATGTTCTGGGCGACCACGACGATCCTGGCGACCGGCGGCGCGGGCCGCACCTACCGCGAAACTACGAACCCACCGATCGCCACCGGTGATGGCCAGGCGATGGCCTTTCGCGCCGGAGCCGTGCTCCGCGACCTGGAGATGATCCAGTTCCACCCGACGACGCTGTATGTGGCCGGCGCGGCCCGCGAACTCATCAGCGAGGCCGTCCGCGGCGAGGGGGCGCACCTGGTCAACCGCGCCGGGCAGCGCTTCATGGCCAACCACGACCCGCGCGGTGAATTGGCTCCACGCGATATCGTCAGCCGCGCGATCACGGCCGAAATGCGTCGCGATCAGGCCCCGTGCGTATATCTCGATGCCCGTCATTTTGCCACGGGGCGGTTCGCCGAGCGCTTCCCGAACTTGTACCAGCTTTGCAGCGAGTTTGACATCCACCCGGAACGCGACCTGATCCCCGTGCGGCCCAGCGCACACTATACGGTCGGCGGCGTGGTCGCGGACGCGCGCGGCCAGACGAATTTGTCCAGTCTGCTGGCGTGCGGCGAGGTCGCTGCGACCGGTCTGCACGGGGCCAACCGCCTGGCCAGCAATTCGCTGCTCGAAGGGCTGGTCTGCGGGCAGCGTAGCGGGCAGTTCGCCGTCGAACGCACCGCGGCCAGCGAGCGCATCAACCGGCCGCTGCCCATCAGCCACCTGCTGCCGCACTCCGCGCGCACGGGTCTCGACCTGAACGACGTACTGAACAGCCTCAATAGCCTGATGTCGCGCAACGTCGGGGTCGAACGCACCGGCGACCGGCTGCGCGAGACGCTCGAGATCATCGAGTTCTGGTCACGCTACGTGATGGACAAGGTGTTCAACGACCCGCGGGCGTGGGAGACGCAGAACATGCTGACGGTTGCGTTCGCCATCGCGACCGGCGCGGCCACGCGCTGCGAATCCCGCGGCGTACACTTCCGGACCGATTTTCCCCAGACCAACGCGCGGTGGCAATGCCATATTGACCTGGTGCGGGCGGACGATGTGCTGCAGGTGTCCACCAGCGCCATATGACGCGGTTCGACGTAGCGGCCGACGTCCTCGTCGGCCGTATGAGGCCAGAAGGCCATTGCCCGGCCGTGCAGGAACTCGGCCGCTACGCGCGGTGCAAGCCGCTCTAACGTCGCCGTAACGCAACCACAGCCAGGGTCAGCAGCGCGAGCGCCGCCGGCTCAGGCGTGATCACAAAGGCGAGGTCCAGTGACTCGTAAGTATACGGGTCGCGGAGCTCGTGCCAGCCGCCAGAGTAGTAGAAAACCGCGTCGTCGTTCCAATGGTCCTGCGAGGTCTTCCAGCCAAACTCCGGTCCCACCATCGTCGGTATCGTGTGAATCGCCAGCCAATAGATGGTGTCTTGCTCCTGCAAGAACGGCTCCCAGATGTTCTCGAAATTGATCTGGTAGTAATAGTCGTGGTCGTGCGGATTCACCGCTACTGGTGGCTGCGGATCGAACCAGCCCTGGTCTCCGGTATACGGCCCGCGCATGGTCCAGTCCTGCGGGTAGAAGTTGCGACTCCACAGAGGATCTGGCCAGGTGGGGTGACTGAAGTACGGCGGATCGGGGCCGGCCGGGACATCGGCGAAGATCTTCACAATGATGCCCGCAAACTGACCTTGATTGTCGCCCTTCCAGGAACCCCAGAAATGGATGTCGCTGACCGGACCGGTCCCGCTGCACCGCCAGTCATCGTACATAAAGTCCCGCGTCGTGTTCACGTCCCAACCGGTCGGATCGGGGAGTTGCGGGAAGTGCATCTTGTGCGGGTCGCCGACGTTCCAATCGGCCGCCACGGGCGCCGCCAAGACACCAATCAAACAAAAAAGTACCAGGACTCGCATACGAACTCCTCCTGCGTGCTGTTCGGGACACACGCTCCGGCAGGTCCCAACACGCATGACGCGCACGGGCACCCGCAGGGCCTATGGCCCGAGCATGCGGACGCTCCCGGGGCGAGCGGTACTCGAATTGCAGCGTAGGCCGGGGTGCAAGCCGGGATCTGCGAATGCGTCCCGGGGTCGGCGCCTTAAGGCGCTGGCCTCCGCAAACGTGAATGAGCCCCGCTGGTCGGACCGCCGACCGCGGGCCAAGACCTCATCCTCCTCATTGCACCTCCACAATAGATAAGATACCCGTTCGTTCACGCAAAGCAAGAAAAACCAACAAAAAAGGAGACTGAACCGCCCGCGTAACCGGTTCCGGACACCTCGCCGCTGACACGCCACGGGGACGGAATCCCGCTGCGCTGAGGAACGCAGCCGGAAACTGCCTTGCACGAGGACCCCTGGCGCGGGGTTCTGGCGTACGCTGCGGGTCGGTATCATGCTGACACTGCAGCGCCCGTAGCTCAGTAGGAAAGAGCGGCGGTTTCCTAAACCGCAGGTCGTAGGTTCGAGTCCTATCGGGCGCGTTACCGCCACAGCCTCGCTGCGTCGCGCGGCTGCGCATTTTCCCATTGTTTCCAGGGGGTTTTGCGTGTCGCCCGCTGCGCCTGTCGCGCCGCCACCGCCACGTGCTCACTAAAGTGGTAATAGTCCAACCGAATGTGATCGCAGCCGCCGAACTGCGCCAACTGGTTCCGAATCCACGGCGCCCCATCGAAATCGGATAAGGTGAATCGGATAAGGTCAGGATGGTTCTTAATGACCAGGAAAATCATCCTGACACGAATGGCATTAAGATAACCAATAAGTCCTTTCATCAGATACACTTACGGCGGTAGCGCGAATGCTGACTTTTGGCTTGGCTGGTGCGAGAGAGGCTTCGCGCACCAGACTTAAGTGCGGTTGGCACAAATACTTAGTGGCTATCTAGATGCCATTCGGGACAGTCCCTAGTTTACCATAGTTTACCGCGAGGTCTACCAGTCGCGCTTCAGGACTTTGCACTCGCCGGCTGTGCCGACGAATGTGTACGCCCCCGCCAGCGCGTCATGAAACGGTCGCCAGCGCCCGATTTCAGCCGAGGGCAACAGGACGTACGCCGGCGCCGCCTCGCGCAGCCGGGCGCACTCACGTTTGAGCTGGTCCTGCGTGATCGCCATGATCGCTACCTCCCCATAACGACCCCAGGGCGGCACGTGCGCCGCAAGGTCAATCGCGATGTCCAGGTGGTCCTCCAGGACCGCCACCCGCCCGCCTTCGGCGGCGAGTTTCCGCACCGTTTCGGCCGCCCGGGCGATGTAGGCCGCCAGGCCGCGCGCTTCGGCCGGCAAAGCGACATCCCGCCGGTCCGGCAGTATGTAGGCGCTGCTCGGCGACGGACGGGTCAAACCGATCCGCAGCAACGCCGGGTAGTTCTGATAAGTCGGCCGGCACAGCAGCCATAGGACCAGGCCACCCAACATTACCGGCGTTAGCACGTATCGCCGCAGCGGCGCAGGCACCGCGTCCAGCCCCCGGTTCAGCACCAGGGCGAGTACGAGCACCAACGGCACGGTGACGTGGTAGAGGTTGAATTCGTGCGACCGCCCGATGAAGAGCAGCATAGTTAGTAGCCCGTACAGACTCAGCGTCCCCAACATGATCGTCCGCGACCCGGCCCGTTCGTGCATCAGGTGCAGCAGAGTCCAGCCAAGCGCCGCAAGATACACGAAGCACATCGCCATAAAGACCAGCAATCCGGCGCCGCGGACGGCGGCCACCGGCAGCAGGCCCACCCCGCAGGCTGGGTAGACCCAGAGTGCCTCGAGATAGCCGCGCCAAAAAGCTCCGGTCCAGAGCGTGCCGCGACTGGCGATCAGCAGTCCGACCAGAAGCACCGCCGCGGCCGCGCCACTCCCCAGGATCCCGCCGCGCACGAACCTGACGAGAGTGGCGCCGTTGCCGGCCTGTCGCGCCCGCCACAGTGCGCCGCAGCCCGCCGCAGCGAGCGCCAGCAGCAGGTAGATGCCGGTGTCGGTAATGAACAGCATTTCGAGCCCGGCCACGGCACCGGTTAGCACGGCCCAGCGTTGCCGGCCGGTCTGCAGATATCGCCACAGCGTGATGAAGGCCATGAAATCGAACGGATGTCGCAGGCAGGTGGACGAAGGGTAGTTCCAGGGATTGACCGTAAGTTCCAGGCCATAGAACATCTGCAGCAGCAGGGCAGCCAGCGCCCCCGCCAGAGCGAGCGCGGAATTCTGCAGCACAAGGCGCAAGAAGTAGTACAAGCCCACGTAGTACAGGCACGCCCAGAGCATCCCCACGCCGAGCATCGTGCTATACGCGAGCGGGCTGAGGCAACTCAGCGCGACGAATGTCAGCGGCCAGCCCATGCCGTACTGGCTGTAGCGCTCCGTGCCGAGTGACTGCCCGCACGTGAAGCTGTACGCGGGGTCCATCGCGAAGAAATTCCAGTGGTAGAGCTGCTCGACCATGAACAAGCGCCCGGCCGTCGGCGACCACCAGGCCGGCGGGATAAACAGCACCGCCACGATGAAGACCGGCCCGATGAAATCGAGCGCCCCCCAACGCCTCGCCGGTCGGACCTCCGCCGACGGACCGCCCGGCGTTCGTTTGCGCGGCGGATCCTGCTGGC
>JAGVEP010000448.1 GCA_020058145.1 Phycisphaerae bacterium
CTCGGAGGTCCGACGCTACACAGCACGTCGGACTCGGAGGTCCGACGCTACACAGCACGTCGGACTCGGAGGTCCGACGCTACACATCACGTCGGACTCAGAGGTCCGACGCTACACATCCAGATTCTTCACGTGAATCGCATTCTGCTCGATGAACGCCCGCCGTAGCTCAACGTTCTCGCCCATCAGGATGCTGAACATGCGGTCGGCCTCGACGGCATCCAGGTCGGTCTGCTCGGGGTCGTCGCTCGTCTCGCCGACGATCATCTTGCGGAGCACACGGTTGGCCGGGTTCATCGTGGTTTCCCACAGCTCCTCTTTGTTCATCTCGCCGAGCCCTTTGAAACGCTTGATCTCCCACCCGCGGGCGCCGAGCGCACGAACCGCCGCCGGCAGCTCGCCCAGGTTTTCAAGCTCGCGCGCCTCGCCCTGCGGCACGAGCAGCACGAAAACGGCCGGGCTCAGCTCGCCGGTGATGAGCTCTTCCCGCCGTTGGAACAGGTCATCGACGTCGCAACCGAACGCGCGCAGCCGGTGGAAGCACTCCTGAAGCTGTTCCGCCTCACTCAGGTCGTTCCGCACCACCGCCTGACCGTGCAAAACAACCTCATGGGCGTACGCGTCGTACTCAGCCTCGGTAAAGAAGTACCGGTCCTCCGTCACCGTCTGCGCGCGGACGACCGGCAAGCGCCCGTCGGCCGCACGCCGTGCCACGAACGGCCGAAACAGAATTCCGCGCCGGCCGAGCACGCGGGCGTGCCGGTCGATCTCCTCGACGAGTTGTTGGAGGCCCTGTAATTCGCCGCCCGTGATCGTTCGCGGGTCCGCATCCGTGCGGCGCAGTTCCAGCGTGGCGCGCTCGCGGCCCAGCCGTGACAGGTGTGCATTCAGCGCCCCGTCGTCCACCAGGTACGTCTTGGTCTTCCCCTTGGCAAGCTGGTACAACGGCGGCTGGGCGATGTAGATCGCCCCGTGATCAATCAGCGGCCGCAAGTGCCGGAAGAAAAACGTGAGCAGCAGCGTGCGAATGTGCGAACCGTCCACATCGGCGTCGGTCATGATGATGATCCGGCCATAGCGCAGCTTGCTGAGGTCAAAATCCTCCTCGCCGACATTCGTGCCGATGGCCTTGATGATCTCCAGAATCTCCTCGTGGCTCAGGATCTTGTGCAGCCGGGCCTTCTCGACGTTCAGGATCTTGCCGCGAATCGGCAGAATGGCCTGCGTAGCGGAATCGCGATAGCCCTTGGCCGAGCCGGCGGCCGAATCGCCTTCCACGATGAACAGCTCGGTGGATTCGACGTCGCGGCTGGAGCAATCGACGAGCTTGCGCGACAGCCCGGATCCGGCCATGGCGCTTTTCCGGGCCGTCTCGCGGGCTTTACGGGCGGCCTCGCGGGCGACCGCGGCCTGGACGGCCTTGCCGACGACGCGCTTCGCCTCGGCCGGATGCTCTTCCAGGTAGTTGCCGAGCATTTCGTTGACCGACGTTTCGACAAACGTCCCGACCTCGCCGTTGCCGAGCTTGGTTTTCGTCTGCCCTTCGAACTGCGGCTCCGGGACCTTCACGGAGATCACCGCCGTCAGCCCCTCACGGATGTCCTCGCCCGAAGGCGTGGGATCGCTCGCCTTGAGCAAGTTGTTCTTGCGTGCGTAGGCATTGAGCGTGCGGGTCAGCGCGGTGCGGAAGCCGGACAGGTGCGTGCCGCCTTCGACGGTGTTGATGTTGTTGACGAACGAGAGCGTCGTCTCGGTGTATTTGTCCGTGTACTGCAACGCGACCTCGATGATCAGCCGCTGGGCGGAGTCGTCCTGTGTGAAATAAACCGTGTTGTGCAGCGGGGCCTTGCCCTCGTTTAGGTGCTCGACGAACTCGCGCAGCCCCAGCGTATATTGGTACGTCTCGGCGACACCCGTGCGTTCATCGCGGATCGAGATGGTGAGCCCGGAATTCAGATAGGCCAGCTCGCGCAGCCGCTTGGCGAGGATGTCAAAGTGGATCTCGGTGCTCGTAAAAATCTCGCGGTCCGGCTTGAAGCGGACGAGCGTGCCGGTGCTGGTGGCCGCGCCGGCGCTGGTGAGCGGCGTCGTTGTCCGGCCGCGCTCGAAGGTCATGGTCCAGGCCTGGCCGTCTCGCTGGGTGCGCACGCGCAGCCATTCTGAAAGGCCGTTGACTACGCTGACGCCGACGCCGTGCAGCCCACCGGAGACTTTGTACGAGTCGCGGTCGAACTTGGCTCCCGCTCCAAGCCGCGTGAGGCACAACTCAAGGGCGGACATCCCGTATTCTTCCTTGAGACCCACCGGGAAACCGCGGCCATCATCCTCAACACTGACGCTGCCGTCGGCGTAGATCACAACCGCGATGTTGCGGCAAACCCCGGCCATCGCCTCGTCGATCGAGTTGTCCACCACCTCGTACACCAGATGGTGCAGCCCGCGGAGCGCGGTGTCACCGATGTACATGCTGGGACGTTTGCGGACGTGCTCCGTGCCCTCCAGCACGAGCACCTTACTTTCATCATAAGTGGCAGTGGGCGGAACTTCGCTCACGCTCGGGCTCCTGTCAGCTCTTACTTAGCACAGCAGCTACTGCGCACGGGACAAAACGAAACGCACGTGCTGCGCGCCCGCGACCAGTTCCGCCATGCGACGCTCCAGCACGGCTTGGCGCCGCTCCAGATCGTACAATGCGGTGGAACTGCGCACCGCGATGATGATTGTATCACCAACCACCGTATCCACCGTCGCTTCCTCACTCCAGCGCGGCGCCGCCACCCGCTGCCACGCCGCGCTGGAGTG
>JAGVEP010000017.1 GCA_020058145.1 Phycisphaerae bacterium
CGGCACCACCGACGGCGGCCGCTTCGAGAGCAACAGCACCAGCGGGCGCGGCGTGTTCGGCCTGGCGAACGCCGCCAGCGGCACCACCACGGGCGGATACTTCTGGAGCGACAGCACCAGCGGGCGCGGTGTGTTCGGCTATGCGGGCGCGGTCACCGGCACCACCTACGGGGGTAAGTTTGTGAGCGAAAGCGCGGCCGGAACCGCCGTCTACGGCCTGGCGACCGCGGCCATCGGAGGCACCTACGGCGGCTATTTCCAGAGCGACAGCGTGGACGGGATCGGCGTGTACGGAAACGCCACGGGCACCGAGCTCGCCTGGGGCGGCTACTTCCGGACCGATAGTCCGTACGGGGTCGGCGTGTACGGCTTGGCGAACGCGGCCGGCGGGCACACCAAAGGCGTCAGTGGACGGACCCAAAGCACGAATGGGATCGGCGTGAGCGGCTGGGCCGACGCCGACACCGGCGAGACCTACGGGCTGTTCGGGATGAGCGACAGCAGCAGCGGATGCGGCGTACGCGGCGATGCCACCGACTCCAGCGGCACTACCTACGGCGTACACGGCCACAGCATCAGCACGTCTGGGCGCGGCGTCCTCGGCTTTGCCACGGCCGCTACAGGTACTACCTACGGCGTGTTCGGCCAGAGCGACAGCACGTCCGGGCGCGGCGTGTACGGCTACGCCAGCGCCACCAGCGGCACCATCTACGGTGTGCGCGGCTACGCGAGCACCGCCGCCGGCGGGTACGCCGTGTACGCTTCCGGCGACATGGGCGCCAGCGGCACCAAGCCCTTCCGCATCGACCACCCCTACGACCCGGAGAACAAGTATCTCCTGCACTACGCGGCCGAGTCGCCCGAGGTCATCAACTTCTACTCCGGCAAGGTCACGCTGGACGAGCGCGGTGAGGCGATCGTGGAACTGCCCGCGTATTTTGCCAGCATCAACAGGGACCCGCGCTACACGCTGACGGCCGTGGGCGCACCCATGCCGATGCTGCACGTGGCTGAGGAGATCAGCGCGGAAGCGCTGGCGGCCGGCGAGCAGGCCGGACCGGGCGTCGCGCCGCCGACCTGCTGGTTCCGTATCGCCGGCGGCGTTGCGGGCGCGAAGGTGTCCTGGGAAGTCAAAGCGGTTCGCAACGACCTGCGGATGCGCACGCACGGCGCGCCGGTCGAACGGGAAAAGTCCGGCCCCGAGCACGGCAAGTACCAGCACCCCGAGTACTACGGCCAGCCGCCGGAGATGGGCATGGAACACGACGCAGACCGGGAGCACCCGTCGCAGGAGCGTCCGGATGGGCCGGCCGACGAAACCAGAATGGAGAACCGACCATGAAACGCACGTTTGTGATTTCGATCTTCGCGCTGCTGGCCGTCAGCACGGTTTCGGCACAGCCCTTCGACCTCGGCTGGAACACCATCGACGGCGGCGGCGACATGTGGACCACCGGCGGCAACTTCACGCTGTCGGGCACCATCGGTCAGCCCGACGCCGGCCCGGTCCTGACTGGTGGCGGCTTCACGTTGACGGGCGGCTTCTGGGCCCTCCCGCTGACGCCGCCCGTCGTTCCCGGCGACGTCAATTGCAACGGCGCGATCGACTTCGATGACATCAATCCGTTCGTCCTCGCCCTGAGCGATCCTGTGGCCTACCAGGCGGCCTACCCGGACTGCGACATTCTCAGCGCCGACTGCAACGGCGACGGCGTCGTCGATTTCAACGACATCAACGCCTTCGTCGCGCTGCTGAGCGGGCAGTAGGCATTGTGCGACGCGGCCGAATCCGCGGACGCTTGCGCCCCGCCCGCAGCAGCGTCGGAGCATACTACATGTGATACGGGCGGCGGGCGTGTTGCCCGGCGCGCGACCACCGATTCAAAGGAGCATACCCATATCTACCCATCGTGCGTTCTTTCTCGCAGGGCTCTGTGGCCCAATCGTGCTTGCGGCTGTGTCCGTTGGCCAGACCTTTTCGAACCCCGCGGCGATCACGATCCCGTTGTCTGGACCGGGCTCGCCGTATCCCAGCACGATTGTAGTGCCGGACAACCTCGGACCGATCGAGAGCCTCACCGTCAGCCTCTTCGGGCTGACGCACACGTATCCGGACGATATTGACATCCTGCTCGTCGGCCCGGAAGGGCAGACCGTTCTGCTGATGTCGGACGCCGGCTATCAATGTGGCGTGACCGGCGTGAACCTGATGTTCGCGGATGGTGCGCCCGTCCTGCCGGACGGATGCACGCTGACGAGCGGGACTTATGGACCTACGAACTATGGTGCCGGCGATACCTTCGCTGCGCCTGCCCCGGCCCCGCCCTATGGAAGCGCGCTGTCGGCGTTTGCGGACACGAACCCGGGAGGCACCTGGTCCGAATGGCATTTAGATAGTCTATACGTCATTGATATGCAAGGACTTACAGCGCTTGCGCAAGCACTGGCCTCCCGTGAACATGGTGGTGTTGACAACATCACCCGCACAGGAGGCCAGGGATGGTCAGTATCCGCCGCGTGCTCGCCCAGATCAACCGGGATTATTCACCAACCTACTCCGCGTAGTGTAACGCGCCGGTGCGGGGGCCCGGAAGGGCAAAACAGGCGTCCGGAGGACGGCAGAGGACGCTC
>JAGVEP010000397.1 GCA_020058145.1 Phycisphaerae bacterium
GGTGGCGGGCCGGTGGCGACGGCGCGACGGCGGCGACATCCCGGCGTCAGGCCAACGGCGGATGGCTGCCGAGCGAGCGATATCGCTGGACGGCTTCTTTCGAGAGCAACGCCATGTGCAAGACTCGTCAAGCTCTGCAACAAAACTCCGACGGACGCTGGCGTATCCGACGCCCCACGACGGGGCTTATCGATTAGCGTGAGCATTGCCTCACGCGATTACAAGTTCATTGCGAGCACATTCGTGCTGAAATCGTGATTCCAGCCATAAGCCGATGCGGCGGTGAAAGAAACCTCCAATCGACGCACGTCAAAGCCGTCAAGGGGTGGCTCGCCGCGAAAGCCCCCCAGGGGCAAGCCACGAGGGAACACACCCCCGCCAGCCCACAAGAGGCCCCGAAACCTCGACCTGCGGGGGGCTCTGGTCCACGGCAAAGGGACCGACCGTCAAAGATGGAACGGTTCGGCGCTGCGGAATGTGTTCAGTTTCTTTCCTGAGACGATTCTACTTGAGCCGCCGCCCAGTCGTGCAGGTCTACGTCGCCGTCAGAATTGAAATCGTATAGGGAGTTTGAAGGAATACCTGGACCTTGTGTCGCATCAGCCATTGCTGGAAGACTCGGGATTACCGTTATTGGCTCGGCGCTGATAATTACAGGCTGTTGTTTTTCTGCATCTTCGTTATTCATGTAGGTGTTTGAAGAAGAAGGCGATAGTGGGAAATGGTGTATGCCTACTTGCGTGTTTTCTGGAACCTGAAAGCGGTAAAATACTAAGAACCCTTGTCCTTCTCCAACCAGGGGACCATCAGCAATTCCTAGAGTCATCCTAAACGACCCAGTCCCTAAGCCGTTTATTATGTCTTCAGTAGGAACGCCGTTGAAGAAGTCGTGTTCAATTGGCGGAATTTCAAAACCTCGATATAAGGGGGAGAACGTGGAATGATTATAGATCCGCCATGTAACCAAGTCTGTGTGTAGCCCTGGGGCAACGCCAGTATTATCTGCATAAACTCCCATACGGTGGATTCCGCCGTCGGCCATCCACACCACCTCATCAGGATGAGGCGCCGTCTTGATTTCTCCGCTATGGGAAGCGGTGGCTCCTAGAATCGCGGCCAGCCCTGCTATCGCTATCTTCGAGTTCATGATCGCATCCTTCGAAAATCCTCAGCACGTTAGTATACCGAAACGCGGGCGGCGATTCAACGCTCCTTAGCCCGCGAGGGGCTCGTCGCTGCTGCCGGATGCTGAGCGACCACGCGTCGGGGCGGCGTGCCTTTGGGCTGGCGAATTGGCGCTAAGTGGGTTTGGAGCTTCAGGTTGGAAGCTGCTAGTTTCTGGCCGCTGGCGCACTGATGTCAGGCGCGGGGCGTTGTCCGGAGCGGCTCCTCGCGTGTGCGCAAGGGCAACACGCGAGAATCACTTCAAGCTGCCTGGCAGAACGGAAGTAAGTCGCGGTTTGTCAGCGAATTAGCGGCTAGGTGGTTGGCACCCCCAGGGCGGACGCGGTCGCTTGCCGAGCCAGTAGCCGCCCAAACCCGCCAACGCGACCGTCCACCAAGATGGCCCGCGATGCCGTGGTACAGCGTTCGCCCTGGATGCCTGAAGCTCATCTTCGAGACGCTCGATTTCAAGGTCGGCGGCTCGCCCGACAGCCGTTGGGACCGAGTCGTATGCGTCCGCCACCGCCGGTGCCCGAAACCGGTTCCGACATGAAGGCCAAAACTCCCGTAACAGCATTGTCTCACGCAGTATAGCGGATTCCCCCGGGCAAACGAAATGCCGAGCCCAGTCAATCGGACATCAGGGTCTACCGCTGGGTGTCGGCGGTGGCCCCGAATCCGAACCCCGGACGCAAGTCCGTGGGCCTGGCCCGCCCCTGGCAGGGCGGGTTCGGATAGGCTGCCGGCACATGCCGGCGTTACACGGACGCCGCGTCGCCGCTGGCTACAGATTCGCCTTGTACCAGTCGATCGACCGCCGCAACCCCTCGGGGAACATCACCTTGGCTGCATAGCCGAGCACCCGCTGCGTCTCGGCGATGTCCGCCAGGCTGTGCTTCACGTCGCCGGCCCGCGCCGGCTGGTACTCGGGCTGCAAATCCGTGCCGAGCAGCTTGTTGATGTCAGCGACAATCGCGTTCAGCGTTATGCGCTCGCCGCACGCGACGTTCAATACCTCGCCGTGCGTCTCCGGCGCTTCCGCGGCCAGCATATTCGCAGTCACCACGTTCTCGATGAAGCAGAAATCGCGCGACTGCTCGCCGTCGCCATAGATGGTCGGCCGCTGGGCGCGCAGCATCCGGCTGACAAACGCGGGGATGACGGCGGCATACGCTCCCTGGGGGTCCTGCCGCGGGCCGAAGACGTTGAAGTACCGCAGCGAAATCGTCTGCAGCCCGTATACCTGCCGCCACACGGTGCAATAGAGCTCGCTCGCGAGTTTGCTCACCGCGTAGGGGCTCATCGGCAGCGGACGCAAATCCACGGTCTTCGGCATCACCGGCGTGTCGCCGTACGCGCTGCTGCTGGCGGAGTAGACGAACCGCCGCGCACCGGCCGCGTGCGCCGCAATCAGCAGGTTCAGCGTGCCGGTGATGTTGATGTCATTGGTCGGGCGTGGCTCTGCGACGCTGCGCGGCACACTGCCGCGCGCCGC
The DNA here is from genome assembly GCA_020058145.1 of Phycisphaerae bacterium. Lineage (GTDB taxonomy): Bacteria > Planctomycetota > Phycisphaerae > UBA1845 > Fen-1342 > JAGVEP01. Next base: position 2,660 of record JAGVEP010000397.1, read on the forward strand.
GAGGTGGAACACGACTTCGACGCCCTGCGTGCAGCGTTCGACCGTCGGCACGTCGCAGATGTCGCCCTCGACGAACTCGATCCGGTCCGCCACCTCGGCGAGGTTCGCGCGTTTGCCGGTGCTCAGGTCGTCGAGCACGCGCACACGCCGGCCTTTTTCGAGCAGGCGGCGGACAATATGGCTGCCGATGAACCCGGCACCCCCGGTCACCAGACAGAGGCTCATAATTCGTCCTCGGGTAAGCGAAAAAAGCGGGTCGCGTTGGCCGTCGTCTCGGCCGCCAGCGTAGCCAGCTTCTCACCGCGCAGATCGGCCAGAAATCGCGCCGTGTGTACCAACAGCCCGGGCTCGTTCGGGCGAATCTTGCGCACCGGCTCGGGCGTCAGGTACGGCGCGTCGGTTTCGAGCATCATACGGCTGGCCGGCACGTAACGCGCGGCCTCTTGAATGACCGCCGACTTGCGAAACGTCACGACGCCCGTGAACGAGCAGTAACCGCCAAAATCCAGTACGCGGCGCGCCACGGCGGGTTCGGCCGAGAAGCAATGAAACACGACGCGGCCCGCCAGATGCGCGTGACCGGCGAGAATGTCGCACACCCGCGACTCCGACTCGCGGGCGTGGATCACAACTGGCAAATCCAGTGCCGCGGCCAGCTCCAGGTGTGCTTCGAACACTTTTTCCTGCTGCGCCGGCGCCGAGAAGTTGTAATGGAAGTCGAGGCCGGTCTCCCCCACACCGACGATCCGGCGTTTCACCGCGTCGGCCAGGCCGTCGCCCCGCAGAATCGCGCGCAGGGCCGTCAGCGTGTCGCGGTCGCAGCTCTGAGCCTCATGGGGATGAACGCCGGCGATCAGGTACAGTTCCGGATGCTCGGCGAGCAATGGCAGCGCCGCCTGGGCATCGCCAGGGTTGACCGCGACGGTGATGATCTTGTGGACCCCGGCGTCGCGCGCCCGCGTAAGCACGGCGTCAACCTGCTCGATCAGGCCGGCGAACGTCAGGTGGGCGTGTGTGTCGATCAGCATGAGTTATTAGTAGTGTCGTGCCTCACAATTACTAACCCGGCCTGCGTTCGTTGAACGCTCTATACGCTCAGACTACCGGCGAAACAAGGCGATTCTGAGTCTCGCATGTTCAACAAATAGTGGCCGGAGTAATATCAGCGCATGGGTGGGGTGGCCATCTTGGCCGCCCGAGGCGCGGGCGAGACGCCCACTCCACCCACCTTACGGCTCGTTATCAGCCGCGCTGTCCACATCACTCGCTACTCGCTATTCGATACTCGATACTCGCTATTCTACTCAGCATTCGCCACCTGCTCTTTGATCCGATCGACGGCACTCTTGACCTCGATGATCTCGCGGGCGACGAGGACGTCTCCGGCCTTGGACCCCATCGTATTCGCCTCACGCAGCATCTCCTGCGCGATGAATTCCAGCTTGCGGCCCGCCGGCTCCGGGGCCGTCATCAGACCTAGAAACTGCTCCACGTGTCCGCTGAGCCGGCTCAGCTCTTCGCTGATGTCGCTCCGCTCGGCGTAGATCGAAACCTCCTTGAGCAGGTCCTCCTCCGCCAACCGCACCGTGCTGTCTGCAATGAGTTCCTGGATCCGCGCCTTGAGCCGGTCGCGATACTCGGTCAGCACGCCGGGCAGTCGCGTGCGGATCACGCCTAGCGACGCGAAGATCACGTCGCAGTGCCTCCTTAAGTCCGCTGCCAAAGCCTGCCCCTCGGTCGCACGCATCGCGATCAGACGATCAAGTGCCTGGTTGGTCAGCTTGGCCACGAATTGCCAACGATGCTCGCGCTGCGCTTCGGTCAGCTCCGGCGTCTGGCAAATACCGGGCAGCGCCAGGAGCGTCGCCAGGTCGATGGTCAGGCGCGAATCCTCGCCCGCCGCCTCCCGCAACTGGGCCACATAGGCCTGGATCGCGGCCTGGTTGATTTCCACCGCGGCCTGCGACCCGAGTGTCCGCACGTGCAGGCGCAGGGTCACGCTGCCGCGCGTCATCCGCGTCCGCAATAACCGCTCGACCTCGCTCTCGAGAAAGGCGAAGTCATCCGGCAGGTGGATCGAGGCCTTGAAGTAGCGTTGGTTGAAACTGCGGATCTCGACGTGGTAAACCTGGCCGCCTTCCTCAAATTGGGCGTCCCCGAAGCCGGTCATCGAGTGAATCATGCTGGGCCTCCAACGGCCCGTCCGCAGGCGGCAACGAGGCTAAGAGCCCCTCCAACAACCTGTGGCACAGGCTTCCAGCTTGTGGTTTCACCGGCAAGATGCCGGTGCCACAGCAAGTTGTGGGATAGGCTCTAAGCCTCCTCCACTCCGAAGACGGCCAGGCCGGCGTAAACGGGCTGCAATGCCGGATCAAAGTGCCAACTCCCTGCGGGCGCGGGCGGGGTTTCCGTCGGCGCTGGCGCGGGGGGCGGTGTCGGAGTCGGGGTCGGGGTTGGGGCCGGAATTCGAACCGGCGTCGCGCCGCCGGGTGGCGGCATTTGCACCGGTGTCGCGCTCATAGGCTGCAAGGGCGCGCCGGGGGTCCCAGGCGCCGGCATGGGTGTACCGGGTGCCGGGGCTTGCGCAGGCGCCTCCATGGCCGGCACCGGGCTCTCCACAAACACGTAATTCAGCGCCGCGGTGAACGACAGCAAGACCGCCGCCCCCACGATGGTGACCCACGTCAGAATGTCGCCGGTCTTCGCCCCGAACGCGGAAGTCCCGCCCGCACCGCCGAACGCCCCGGACAACCCCACCCCGCGGCCGCGCTGCAGCAGGATGACGAGCATGATCACTACCGCCAGCACGGTGAACAGAAAGGCCAGAATCGTGTGATACCACTCAGCAGCCAGAATCATGGTTTATCTCGGTCAGCGTCTCGCGATACGTTCCTGCGTGCGGTGCGGCGCGCCCCGCCGCCCGAACGCGAACTTCCCACTATAACGCCGTCACCCCGCCTTGGCCAGTGCCGCCCGGATGATCCCCAGGAATGAATCCGCCTTCAAACTCGCCCCGCCAATCAAGCCGCCGTCCACGTCCGGCTGACCGAAAATCTCCTCAGCGTTGTCCGGCTTGACGCTCCCGCCGTACAGAATGCGGACTTCGTCGGCCAGCCGCCCGAATTTTTCACGCAATCCGGCCCGCAGGTGCGCGTGGGCTTCCTGGGCTTGTGCGGAAGTCGCGTTCTGCCCCGTTCCGATGGCCCAAACTGGCTCATACGCGATGACCAAATCGCTGCCAGACTTAAACGCCAACCCCACCAGCCCGGCCGCGAGCTGGAACGTCAGCACGTCGAACGTCTGCCCAGCCTTCCGCTCGTCCAGCGTCTCGCCCACACACAGGATCGGCGTCAACCCGGCCCGCCGGGCCGCCCGGACCTTCAGGTGGATCATGCGGTCATCTTCATGGTGCCCAATCGTGTGGCGGCGTTCGCTGTGACCGATAATAACATATCTCGCCCCCGTCTCCGCGATCATCTCGGCCGAGACCTCGCCGGTGAACGCGCCGCTCGGCTCGTGATAGACGTTCTGAGCCCCGAGCCTGATGGCCGTGCCGCTGATCGCCGCCGCCGTGGGAAACAGGTAAATCTCCGGCGGACAGACGGCGACCTCGACGCGCTCACGCACATCCAGCGTCTCGAGGCCGCTGCGAATGGTCTCGATCAAATCCCGCCCGCGAGGAAGGTCCAGGTTCATTTTCCAGTTGCCCGCCACCAGGGGTCGACGCATGTTGGTTCTCCTGCCGGTTGTTTCGCGTTCTGCGTGAGCACGTATTGAACGCGCGGGGCCGGCGGGCGTCAATTGAGCGTGACTTTGGAAGCGGGCGACGTCGGTCTCGGCGATCCGACGCTACCGAACCCAGGAGAGGTGGTACTCGGCGTCCTCAACCCGCGCCGCCTCGGCCGTCAGCCGAAACGGCGGGTAGCAATCCACCATGACGGCGAGCTCGTTGGGA
>JAGVEP010000455.1 GCA_020058145.1 Phycisphaerae bacterium
ACCATCGGTAAGCCGTATGCGGGAAATCCGCACGTACGGTTTGAACGGGGACCTCAGGAAACGGAGCCGGCGCGCCACCGCGCCTGAGGTCTACCAATGCCTCAGCGGAGAAAGCCGACCGCCCGGGGCAGGCAGCGAAAGCGCCGCATGCGGCCAGAACGAATCAACGCTGACAAACCGCATCTCTGGAAAGCCGACATCGCGGCCTCCGTTGACCAGTTCAACCAGTGGTTCATGCGATTTGCGCCCCAGGCGTTCCGATCGACGCGCGTCAAGACGACGCAGCGCGTCAAGACCGCGCTCCTGGCGATGCGCGACCTCCGCAGCCTCGACGCGGCCACGCTCAAGGCGAACCCGAGCGCGTTGCCCACGCTCCGCATGTGTACGGCCCCGCCACTCGCTGTGGACCGCTTGATCGGTTTGGCCGACGCCAGCAAGAATCTGGTGGGTCGCATGGAGGACGGCAAACTCCCGACGAAGTTGAAGGACCAGGATCTCGACGCGGAGTTGTCGAAACTCTGCCGGATTCTCGCCAAACTCCTCGACCGCGACATCTTCCCGTGGCTCGATGCGGCCAAGGATCCGACCGACCACGAACGCGACCGGGCCGCGACGATCGTCGCCGACCGTTTGTGCAGCGCGGTGGCCAATCCGATCGTCCGCAACGCCCAGGAGCAGCGCCAACTCAAGATGATCGGCGATTGGCTGGAGGCACGGGGCTACCGGAAGCAATCTCACCCGGCTGGGAAGCCCCTCACCGAGATGGAGCCGGGCACGTACGCGTTCCGCATGAACCTGCCCGTCGGCAAGACCGTCAAAGTCAACATCCCTATCGACGTGGTGATCCAGCCGAAGAAGTTGCGGAAGGATCGCTTGCCCATTTTGATCGAAGCCAAGTCGGCGGGCGATTTCACGAACACCAACAAACGCCGCAAGGAAGAGGCGATGAAGGTCCACCAACTCCGGGCCACCTACGCTGAGGGCGTGCGATTTGTGCTCTTCCTGTGCGGGTATTCTGGCGGCGACTACTTGGGCTATGAGGCTACCGAGGGGATCGACTGGGTGTGGGAGCATCGCATCGACGACCTTGCGACACTGGGGCTGTGACCGGCATGATTGCGCACCACGACAACCCGACCGAGACGTGCCGCCAGACGATCCAAGCGGCTATCGATGCCACCAAGTCGGCGGCCGAGCGGAATCGCCTCGGCCAGTTCGCCACGCCCAACGCCCTCGCCCTCGATATCGCCCGCTACGTCGGCTCATTGATCGGCCAGCGCAAGGGCGGCATCCGCTTCGCCGATCCGTCCATCGGCTCGGGCAGCTTTTTCTCCGCCGCGCTCGCGGTCTACGGCCCCAAACGCATCGGAAGCGCCGTTGGTGTCGAACTCGATCCCGCCTTCGCGGGCGCCGCCCGCGACCTGTGGGCCGATGCCGGGCTTGAAGTCGTGCAAGGCGACTTCTCGCGCGTTGTTGCCAACGCTTCTTGCCCGCCCGCACCCAACCTGATCTTGGCTAACCCGCCCTACGTCCGGCATCACCACCTCAACCGCGCCGACAAGGAACGCCTGCAACGACTCGCGTTCAAGATGACCGGCGTCGAGGTCAACGGCCTGGCCGGTCTGTACGTCTACTTCGTCTTGCTCGCTACCGCGTGGATGGAGGATGACGGCTACGCCGCGTGGCTCATTCCTTCCGAATTTATGGACGTCAACTACGGCGCGGCGCTCAAACGTTTCCTCACGGATCGCGTGACGCTCATCCGGGCCCATCGCTTCGACCCCGATGATGTTCAGTTTGGGGACGCACTGGTGTCCTCGGTCGTCTTGGTGTTCAAGAAGGCCCCGCCGCAGCCCGACCACAAGCCCCAGTTCACATTCGGCCGCACGCTCGATCGACCGCAGGCCTGCGACCGCGTATCACTTGACCACCTCCGTGCCTCTCGCAAGTGAACCGTCTACCCGAGCCACGCCAAGAACGACCGGCATACGTTGGGCAATCAGAACGGCCCGACGCTCGCCGATTTCTTCCGCGTCCAGCGCGGCATCGCGACCGGCAGCAATAGGTTCTTCGTGCTGGAGCGCGCCGACGCGAAACGCCAGGGACTGCCCAACCGCTACCTGCGCCCCATCCTGCCCAGCCCGCGCCACCTCAAAACGATGGTGATCCACCCCGACGCGGACGGCTACCCAATCATCGACCGCCAACTCTGCGTCATCGACTGCGACCTCCCCGAGGACCTGGTCGAGGTTCGGCATCCCGCCCTGTGGAAATATCTGCAAACCGCCAAAGCACTCGGCATCATGGACGGCTACCTCGTTGGCAAGCGCACGCCGTGGTACAAACAGGAGCAGCGCGAGCCCGCCCCGTTCCTCTGCACCTACATGGGCCGAGGCTCGGACGACAAACAGCCGTTCCGCTTCATCTGGAACCGCTCATCCGCGATCGGGACCAACCTGTACCTCATGCTTTACCCGCGCAATCGTTTCGCGGCCATGCTCCGCACGCACCCCGAGCGCGGCGCGGATGTGCATGAACTCTTGGCACAAGTCACCGGCCACGAGCTTCGCGGCGAGGGCCGGGTCTACGGTGGCGGACTAAACAAGATCGAGCCGAGCGAGCTTGGCCGCATCTCCGCCGCGCCGTTCGTGGAACGCTGGCCGGAGTTGAAAGAGAGCGTCCGACGGGCCGAAACCGCCAGCCTGTTTGCGTGATTCGGCGTGGGGTGCCGGGTGGCGGAGGCTACGGCGTCATCACCGACGCGGTAGACCTGCACTGCTTCTGCGACCTCCTGAACAGCAAACTCCTCGACGCCTTTCTGCAGCGTGTCACGACGCCCTTCCACAGCGGATGGTTCGCGTACAACAAGCAGTTCATCGAGCAGATCCCCATCAAGCTCCCCACGACCGCCGAGGACAAGAAGCTGGGCGAGCGGATCACGGCCAGCGTCCGCGCCATCATGGACGCCAAGGGCAAGCTTCGCGGCCCCGCTTCGCCCTTCCCCGGGGTAAAGGGTGGGCTCAAGCCCGCCGGGCTTTCCGACCGCGAGACCCAGTCGCTTGAAGCCGAAATCGAAGCCCACGAAAAACGCATCGACGAAGCCGTCTTCCCCTCTACGGCGTGGATGGATTACCCGAATGAGCGTTCGCCGCCGCCCACGCATGCCCCGCTGCTCACGCCCAATCCAAAATCCAAACTCCAAACTCCAAAATCGACTGCCGGCCGCGCCCGCCACGTACCGCCTCCCCTCCGTCCCTTCGTCCCTTCGTCCCTCCGTCCCTTCGTGCCTTTCGGTCGCGCCTGGGGGTATTGCCGGCCCCCTCGTCGCCCGCTATACTACGTGGCTCGATACAGAAAGAGGACCAGAATGGCAACTGTGAAGGGCAAGCCCCATAAAGGTCTTTCTAAGCGGATCAAGCTGTCCGCCAACGGCAAGCCTAAGTTCAAGAAGGCTTTCTCCGGGCACCTGATGAGCGGCAAAGCCGGCCGCCGCCGCCAGCGGCTCCGCCGCGCGGGCATCATCACGGGTACCCTGGCCGACAACATTCGCCGGGCACTGTGCGCTGACTAACAACCTGTGGCACAGGCTTCCAGCCTGTGGTTTCACCGGCAAGATGCCGGTGCCACATCAAGTTGTGAGATAGGCTCTAAGTCCGGACGCTGCAAGGAGTAAGTGAAATGCCTCGTGTTCTTCCCGGTCCTGCAACCCGGCGGCGTCACAAGAGAGTCCTCAAGGCGATGAGCGGGGCGCGAGCCGCGCGCAGTACCCTGTTCCGGACCGCCAAGCAGACGCTCCTCAAAGCCCGTGCCTACGCCTTCCGCGACCGGCGCGCCCGCAAACGCGACTTCCGCGGCCTGTGGATCATCCGCGTCGCGGCGGCGTGCGAAGCCCGCGGGGTGTCCTACAGCAAGTTCATGGGGGGCCTCAAGAAAGCCTGCGTCTTTCTTAACCGCAAGATGCTCAGCGAGGTCGCCATCGCCGACCCGGCTGCTTTCGACAAGTTTGTCGAACTCGCCCGGCCGCACATTGCGGCGCCGGCGTAACGGACGCCCGCCGTGGGTGCGGCGAACAGCCCGACACCCGCGCCCCTGATCGTCCACATTCCGACCGCGGATGGTGCCCGCGTCGCCGTCAAACGGCGGCCGCGCGCCGGGGGCGTGCCCGTTATTTTTCTCCACGGGCTCGCCGTTAACGCCGACCTGTGGGACCTACCCGAGGTCCGCGGACCGGACTTCCACTATCGCAGCCTGGCGGCCGTGCTCTGGGACGCGGGGTACGACGTTTGGCTGGTGAATCTGCGCGGGCACGGGGCGCCGCGGATGCACAGCACGCCACCGCCCGGACAAACGGACTGGTGCGTGGACCACTTCATCCTCTTCGACCTGCCGGCGGTCGTCGAGCACGTTGTGGCGGCCACCGACCGCCGCCCGTTCGTGATCGGTGCGAGCATGGGGTCGATGACGCTCGCGGGATATTTGCAGGGCGCGAGCTGGGTGCCGGGGAACACTACCGGCTGCATCCGCGCGCTGCCGGATCTGGCGCGGCGTCGGCAGGCGCAGCTCAGCGGCTGTGTTCTTGCCGAGTTCCCCGCGGTGCTGCGCTGGCCGGACTCGCTCTACGACGCCGCGGGGCGGTTGCGCTGGGCGGCGCTACTGCGCGGCTGGTGGCGGACCGACGGCAACGTGAACTACCCCTTTGAAATGCTGTCCCGTTCGTTCTGGTTGCAGGCCATCGTGGACGCGGTGGGGCAAATCCCGGTGCACTGGGTGGCCGGCAACCCCGCGCGGGAGCAGTGGTATAGCCGCTTGCCACGCGGGCTGGCCGAAACCGCCGAGCGCGTCGAAATGGCGGTCGTGCAGGCGCTGCTGGGCATGGCGGGTACGTTCACCGGAGCCACGCAGCACCGCGCGGAAGTCATGCTGCGTGGCAGGCGGTACGTGCTCGACCACATGAAAGCGGGCGTACTTCGGCAGCTCACGAAGTGCGTGCGCCAGAGAGCGTTCGTGAGTGCTCTGGGCCGCCCGGACCACGTCTATTCCGACCATTACGAGACGATCGAGTTGCCCACGCTCGTCGTGCAGGGTGGGCGCGACCGGATTGCCAACGCAGCGCTGACGCGGCGAGCGTTTTTCCACCGCATCCGGGCGGTGGACAAGCAGTTCTTGCTATTCGAGGAGATCGCCCACGGAGAGCTGGAAGCGGCACCCGTCGCGGCGGAGAGGGTCTATCCGCAGATTTGGTCGTGGCTCGATGCGCGGCGCGGAGATTAGCACCGCGGCGCGCGACCCGGGGCGCCACACGCGAGCGTGGCCGTCTGGTGGATTCCAGCCTAACGCTTGGAGAACTGGAAGCGCCGGCGGGCCTTGCGTCGGCCGTATTTCTTGCGCTCGACCTTACGGGAATCGCGCGTCAGGTAGCCCGCCTCGCGGAGCGTGATCTCGAACTGGGGATACGCCTTCAGCGCGGCGCGGGCCAGACCCAGGCGGACGGCGCCGGCCTGACCCGTGTGGCCGCCACCGGCGATGTTCACCCGTACATCCCAGTGCCGCCGGACGCCGGTCAGATCGAGCGGGGCGGTGGCGTCGTTGCGGTCCTGCGCCTCGGTGAAGAACTTCTCGACTTCGCGGTTGTTAATCAGGAACTTTCCCGTGCCCGGCATGAGCCGCACGCGTGCGACCGCGGTCTTACGCCGGCCGGTGCCCAGGTGCGTGCCGAGGACCGGCTGCGCGACAATCGGCTCGGACGCCGGTGCTGCGGCCGGGATTTCGGGCGCCGCTGGCAGGTCCGCGGGAGTGGTTTCCGTCGTAGCGGGTTGCGTATCGGTCACAATCGTCGCTCCTGCGGACTAGTTGAACGGCCAGGGGTCGGGTTGTTGGGCCTGATGCGGGTGTTGGTCCCCGTTATAGAGCTTGAGCTTGGTCAACATGCGGCGGCCGAGGGCGTTTTTGGGCAACATGCGCCGCACGGCCTCGCGGAGCACGCGGTCCGGGTGCCGTTCGAGCATGGCTTTCATGGTGATCTCTTTCAGCCCGCCGGGATAGCCGCTGTACCGGTGGTACACGACCTGTTCGCGCTTGCGGTTGCCGCGAATCGTGACCTGCCCTGCGTTGAGCACGATCACGAAATCCCCGGTATCCACGTGCGGGGTGTAAATCGGCTTGTGCTTGCCCATGAGCACCGTGGCGATGCGGACGGCCAGGCGGCCCAGCGATTCGCTTACGGCGGCGGCGTCGACGACGAACCAGCGGGGCGCGAAATCGCCGGCCTTGGCCAGGTAGCACTTGTTGACGGTCTTCATCAATGATCTCACAGCCGGGGGTCACGGCCCGGGGTCAAAACGAGAACCCCTTAATATACGCACTTGCTCTGCGTCGTCAAGTGCAGCAAAAAAGAGCCGGGCGGATGGCCGCCCGGCCCTGTGCGAGAGAAGTGAGGATTGTTCGCGGTGGCGCTGACGGCCTACCGGAGCAGGGACAGAACCTGCGAGCTTTGCTGGTTGGCCAATCCCAGCAGGGACATCGCCGTCTGGAGCAGGATGTTCTGCCGGTTGAGCTCCGCGCTCTCCACCGCGTAGTCGACGTCGTTGATGACGCTGCGGGCCTTTTCGAGCCCCTGCTTCACGTCGTTCAGCGACGCCAGCGACGTACGCACCTGGAACTTCTGGAATCCGCCGAGGCGGCCCTGAAGCTGGGAGACCTGGTGCTGCGCGGTGGCCGCGATGTCGGCCGCCGTGCTCGGGTTGCTCAGCACCGAGTTGGTACCACCGCTGGCCAGCGAACTCAAATAGCCGCCGGACTTGGTGCCCATGTTGCCGGTGTACATGCCGTCGATGCCGATTGTGGCCCGCGTTGTGGAGGTAGTCCCGAGCTGGAACGTGGCACCGCCATCGCCCTTGACCGTCAGTGTCACCGTATCGTTCACGGCGAAGGCCGAGGCGATTTCGAAGGTCACCGACGTCGAGGAGCCAATGAACGAAACAGTCTTGCCGTCTACCGCCGCCTGTTGGCCGTTGACGGTGACGCTGGCGTCGACACCGGTGTCGTTCTTGTCGCTGACGCCGCTGCCTTCGAGCAGCTTCGTGCGGACGAACGCGTCGGCGCCATAGGCCGTGCTGTAGATCCGCAGGTTGGTATTGCTGGCGTTGACCGTCGCCGACAGACCCGTCTGGGCCTTGGCCTGGTTGATCTTGTAAGCCGCGGCCGAGACCTTGTCGCCCGACGCGAGCGTGATCACCGCGGTACCGGTCCTGCCCTGCACGCTGAAGTTCACTGCGGCGGTGGCGCTCGTCGTCATGACGGCGCTGACCACTGCGTACGACGCGGCCGCAGTCATCTTGACGCTGAGCGTGGTGTCGGTCGAGCCGCTCTTGCGCGCATACGTGCGCACATCTGTGATCTTGGTGGCGTCGGTCGAGATGTTGATGCCCAGCGAGCCGTCCAGCAGCTTCTGCCCGTTGAATTGGGTGGTGCCGATGATACGGTCGATCGAAGCCAGCGCGTCGTCGATCTGCGCCTGGTTCGCGACCTTTTCCGCCGACGTCAAAGCCGCGTCGTTGGCGGTTTCACTGGCCAGCCGCTGGATGTCGCCGAGCAAGCTGCCGACCTGGCTGAGCGCGGTGTCGGCGACGCCGACCACGGTGTCCGTGCGCTGGTTGCTGCCGATGGCCGCGTTGACCGAAATGAGTTCGGAACCTAGCTTGGTCAGCGAAATCAAACCAGCCGGATCATCCGCCCCGCGGTTGATCCGGCTGCCGGTAGCCATCCTCTGCATCACATTGTCTTGAGCGGTCGTTGTCCTTGTGAGGATGTTCAGCAAGGACAATGTGTTGAGGTTATTAATTGTAAGACCCATGCCATGTCTCCTGGCGGTTTTGGCTGATTCCGAACCACCCCTAGCCTTCAAAACGCGCACGAGACGAGGCAAATCAAAGCGCGAAAAATCTTCCGGGCTCTTCCCGCGGCAGCCCGGACGGACCGGAGGACGTGGCCCGAGAACTTGACCGCTGCCTAGCCGCGACGCGGTGCGGTCCGAGTCGACCGGCGTTTGGAGTTTCCCAACGGGCAGTTTTCCGGGCCGCGCGGCGGCCATTCCCCGGTGGTCAGCGGCCAGCAGACAACCAGATTTCTTTCAGCCGCGGCGGAATTCAAAAATCGTCGCTGGCGACGTAGGCGTCAATAACCGCCTGCTCGCCCGCGCCGCCCGGCTGCGACGCCCCGTGTTCCATGCCCAGTACACCCTGATAGCCCTTGCTGTGGAGGTGCCGGAATATGCTGCGGAAATTGATTTCGCCGGTCCCGGGCTCTTTGCGTCCGGGCGTGTCGCCCAAATGGAAATAGGCGATCTCGCTCCAGGCCTTGTCGATGTTGGGAATCAGGTCGCCCTCGGTAATCTGCTGATGGTAGATGTCGTCGAGGATCTTGCAGGCCGGGCTGTTTACCGCCCGGCAAATCTGGTACGCCTGCGCGATCTTGCTCACGAAGAGCCGCGGGTGATCGCGCGGATTCAGTGGCTCGATGATCATCGTCAGCCCGGCGGGGGCGCACACTTCGGCGGCGGCCTTGAGATGCTCAACCAGGTTGGCCGTCTGGTAGTCCCACCCCAGCCGCGGCTCAACGCATCCCGGCACGACGATGCACCACTTGCCGTTGACGCGCTTGGCTGTCTCGATCGCGCTTTTGACCCCGGCCAGGAGCTTGGCCCGCGCGTCCTGGTCGTCATGCACCAGCGTCGGCTCGCCGAACTCGACGTACGCGCAGAATGCGCCCATGGTCAGCCCGAGCCGGTCCAGCTCGCGGCCAATTTTCTCCTGCTCTTCGATGGGACGTCCCAGCATGCCGTTGTCTTCAAAGGCCCTAAACCCCCGGTCCGCCATGAATCTGAGTTGGTCGAGCAGTTTTTCCCCGGCGAGCTGCTTGAACTGGTCGGCATGGGGAGCGTATTTCAGCTTAAACATCTGCTTGCTGCCAGTAGTTCTGGTCCCGGCCTCCTGCGATTGAGCCACCGCCGTGAGACGCATTGTTGCCGCCGCGCCCGCGGCCAGGCCACCGGCCAGGAAATCGCGTCGATGCATGGTGCGAGCCTCCGGTGTATTCGGCGGCAGACTTGGCGCCGCGGCAGAGAGTATAGGACCGGCGACAGATCGGGTCACGCGCCGCCGACGGCACGTACTGGCCGGGGAATTTCTGACGGCTTACCGGGTGTTGACAAACCGATCTAATATGGTACTATTTGGCTGGCAAGGAATATGACCCGGCAGGTCCGGGTTTGTAGCGGTGCTCTGGCAGGCCGTATCCGACGCGGCGTTGTACGTCGGTGAACCAGGCTTATTTTCCGAAAGGACCACTGATGAACAGGCAGTTCGTGAGCAGGGCGATCGTTGTGTGTGCCGTAGCCCTCGGGCTGGCGGGTAGCGCGGTGGCGCAGTGCAGCAGCCGGCACAAGCCCCAGGTAGACGGGGCAGTGGCGAAAACTGGCGCGGATTCGTCGACCTGTAAAGCGCACCCGGATGGGGAAAAAGGTGACGCGGAGTTGGCGTGTCGGGGCAAAGCGCTCCACGCCGCCGGCGCGCCGCTGATGCAGTACAAAGTTGGGGACCAGACGACGAAGTGCCCGCAGGAGGCGGCCAAGCTGGCGGCGGCGGCGGACGGCGATCCAAAAATCCGCTATGTCGTTGACGACACCGAATACTCACACAAACCCGAGGCGCTGGGTGCCCATGCGAAGGCTCTGGAGGCCCATCTGGCCAAGCTGAGCGAGCTCCGGTACGTCGTCGGCAAGGCGACCCTGGATTGCCCGCAGGCCGCCACCACGCTGGCTGCAAACCAGCATGAAGTCGTGAAATACCGCCTGGCGTCGTTCACATTCGAGGATCAGGCTGCCGCACAGCAAGCGGCCGACGCGGCCCGGGAGGCTGCGGAAAAGGTCCAACTGAAAACTGTGGTCGACGGCCAGGAGGTCTGCAACGCCAAAACCGGACAAAAGACCGGCGACCGCGGAGGCTGCTGTGCTGCCAAGGGCGGGGTGGCGGCGAAGAAGTCCGCGGGTGCGAAAGACGCCAGCGCCGGCAAGAAATGCGAGTACGTCGTTGGCAACGTGAAGACGCTCTGTGAGGCGACGGCGAAGGTCGAGCTCGCGCAGGCCCGAATTCTGGCGGCCTACGACGCGCTCCAGGAAGTTGCAGGAAAGGCCGACGCCGGCAAGCCGGTGGCGGCGGCAGGAGCGTAAGCTCGCTCGTCAAGGGCCGCCCCGCGCTGGCGCGGTGCGTTCCCGGGCGACGCGGCTAGCGGCCGGGGATCGTCGCGCCGTCGCGAAACATAACCACCACCACGGGAGCGAAGGACACGCTGGGCGCGCGGGGCGCCCGGTTGTGTCCTTCCTCTTTTTGTGGGGGTTGACGCCGGCGCGTCCAAGAAAACATTTCGCAAAGCGCGCCGTTTTGCGGCGCATTCCGAACTACTGGCGGTGAAATGCCGATATCTTGGGCAGGAACCCGGGGCAGTTCACGCCCAGGAGGATCGGCAATGCGCACCGTGTTTATTACCGGCGCTGATGGCTTCACCGGCCGCCACCTACTCAATCATCTCGTCGGCCGCGGTTTTGAAGTGGTAGCGGGCGTCCGAAACCGCGCACGGAAGCTGGGTTACGAGCGCCAGGGCCACAAAGCTCTGGTGTGCGACGTGACCGATGCCATCAACGTGGCCCGAGTTATCGCCAGCGTCCGTCCGGACGGCGTCATCCACCTTGCGGGCCTGCCCGGGGCTGCAATTGTTGCCGGCGAGCCGCTCGAAGCCTTCCAGACTGTGGTGTCTTCCTGGGCCAACATACTCGATGCCGTTCGCCGGGCGGTCCCGCGCGCAAAAGTCGTGCTGGCCGGGTCCGGAGAAGTTTACGGTAACGCGGGCGTTGGGAATGGACCGGTAAGCGAGACGGCTAGCCCGCAGCCCGTGGACACGTTCGGCTCATGGAAATTAGCTGCCGAGACGATTGCCAGCACGTTTTTCCGCGACTACCACCTGAACGTGACGATCGCCCGGCCGTTCCACTACCTCGGGGCGGGCCAGTCGCCACGGTCATTCTGGGTGGACGTAGCCCAGCGTTTAGCGAATTTCGGCGGCAAGACAGCGGGTGGTGAGCTGCACTTTCCCGACCTGGCGTGTCGGCGGGACGTGTTGCACATCCAAGATGTGCTGACGGCCTACGAACGGTTGCTCCAGGACGGCCGTCCGAATGAAATCTACAACATCTGCTCCGGCAACGCGCTAACCTGTCGCGAGATCGTCGGTTTAATGGTCCAGGAGTTCGGTCTAACGCTCGACCTCGAGCAACAGCACGAAGCGGACGGCAGCTCGCCGTTGCCTGTGCTGTGGGGCAGCCATGCCAAGCTCAAGACGGAACTTGGCTGGCAGCCAACGCACTCGGTGCAGGACGCGGTGCGCGATCTCGTGCAGAGCTTGCGGAAGGCGCCGCAGCCTACGGGGCGGTAAGAGCCTGTCCCGCAACTTGATGTGGCACCAACATGTGGCACCGGCATGTGGCACCGGCATGTGGCACCGGCATGTGGCACCGGCATCTTGCCGGTGAAACCACAGGCTGAAAGCCTGTGCCACAGCATGTGGCACCGGCATCTTGCCGGTGAAACCACAGGCTGAAAGCCTGTGCCACAGCATGTGGCACCGGCATCTTGCCGGTGAAACCACAGGCTGGAAGCCTGTGCCACAGCATGTGGCACCGGCATCTTGCCGGTGAAA
>JAGVEP010000288.1 GCA_020058145.1 Phycisphaerae bacterium
CCGCTCGGCACGATTGCCGACACCCTGCGCACCCACCTGCAAACCGGCCAACTCCCGCCCCTACCCGCCGCAAGCACTGCAGACGGCTGAACTCTTACGTTCTGTTTAAGTTAGGAATTTTGCCTTGCTCTACTTAAGGGATCGATCCAGCTCTACTTGGGTCGATCTGTCGTCCGGAAGGATTCTGAAAAAAAAACGCGTTCCTGATAGCGCCAGAGCGGTTTTTGGGGTGCTTAAGTAGAGTTACACCGATTTGGGAAGCCGGAGCAGGCCGATCCTAAACCACCATGCGATAATGACTTAAGTTCTGACGAGCAAGTGGCTTAGGCACTGATTTCGGACTGCTTGCGCGCTGGCTTCGGGACTGTTTTCAGGCTGCTTTTGCCACGAATCTGCCACGACTGACAAACGGCGTTTTGGCTCTGACTTCCAGTCCTGCCGCGGTTCAAGGTCGTGGGCCCGGCTGCCGGTCGTCCTACCGGCGGCAGGCCCTTGACGGAGCTACGCCCTGTCAAGGGCAGGCAGGATCCACGGCGCCCGATGTCGCTTTGGGAACAACTGGCTCCGGGTCACTCGGTGGTCATCTACTGTCTCTGTTCGACCCGTTTGGGTCGTGACTGGGGTGAGCTCGCCGTTCTTTGACTCACCCAGGGGGCTGCGTGCGAAACCGGGACTCGCGTCTCTACGGGCGACGGAAGCCGGCGCTGACGTCGCGTACTTCCACGTTCACCTTGACCACGCTGGTCAGGAAGTCACGCGTGCCGCCGCCGCGCGCAACCACGCGCAGAAGCTCGTTAGCGTCGGTGACCAGTACCCCTGCCAGGAGCGAGATGCGTCGGGGCGCTTCGATGAAGACCTCGGGTACGAGGGGCGTCGACGGGCGGAGCACGACCACCTCACGGCAATTCGCGGCGGCTACGAGAAGGGCGTCGACCGTTCCGTTCAATAGCGTCGTGGCCGTGATTATCGCAACAGAGCACTGGGGCAGTAGCTCACCGGCCTGGCTCTCAGGCAGAAGGTCAGAGGTCAATCGTGCGCTGCGCTCGAAAACGAACAATCGCCGAACGCGCCAACCGATGGGCTCGACCAGGGGGCCGAAGCAGCCCACCATGCCGACCTGGTCATCACGTCTCAGTTCGAGCACTTCAAGCAGATCACCCCCGACAGCGACCGCCTCGCGACGTTCATCCCATTGTTCAGGCCGGTTCGCCAAAGCATTGGCCGTGGCCAAGCCAACGTCGCCAACACGTCCGCAGCCGGGCTGCCAGGTTGCGGCAAGCAATCTGAAACGGGCCACGGTGGTTTGCCACAAACCTCGGGACAGAGATTGGCGGCGCCGGTCGCGCCATCGTCAAGCATGATGGCACAAAACCGTGAGCCGAGGACGGTCTGCCGGCCTGTCCGTTGGTGTGCGCGGTCCATCAGACTGCCGATGAGCATGTCGATCACGGAACTGGCGCCAGCGTCCTGCTGGGTATTGGCGCTCATGGTCCACGCTCCGCCGCAAGAAGACCGGGGGCAGCGACGACTCTTACGGCCGGCTCAGCCGGTCGGCGGCGTTGTGCCAGTCGACGCGTTCCGCTTGGCCCAGATCAGGAACACCGAGAACTCCTCCTCGCGACCGTCGGCCACGGGTTTCGTGAAGGTGATGGCCGTTGTGTCGTGGGTCTGCGTAAACCCTGCGGCGGAGAGCTGGTGCTTCAGCACCTCGCGATCGAAGCCGTGATGATGGACGCGACCCGCCACCTGGGGAGCATGAAAGGATCCCGACTCCGGGTCCAGATCGGCGATACAGAGCGTGCCGCCGGGAAGGAGCAACTGCCAGAATGTCCGCAGGATCTGCTCGATCTGCGCGACGTGGTGCATGGCCATGCTGACCGCGATCATGTGGAAGCGCTCCGCCGGCACAGGGTCCCGCTCGAGATCGAGCAGGATCGCACGCATGCCGGCGACGGTCGCTTGCGCGATCTTGCTGCGGAGCACATCGAGCATGCCGGGGGAGCTGTCCGCACCGGTAACGCTGCGAACATGGGAAAGGAGAAAGAGGCTCACCAGGCCCGTACCACATCCATAATCGAGGATGTCCATCGAGCGGTTCGGCTTGACCTCGCGGACAATCGTCTCGCCGATTGCTCTCGCCAGCGCGACCCGCCGCGGCTCGTCGTCCCAGGCCGCCGCGGCTTCGTCAAAGTAGTCCGTAGACATGCTCGTGCTCAACTCGTATCCGGTCATGCCGAAACGACCGCCGTGTCCGCGGGACGCGTCCGTGCTGCTGGGAGAACATGCCCGGAAACGCCCGCCGGGTCAACGGCACCCCGCGCGCACTCATTTTGACGGGCTCACGTTCCGGACAGTATCGTAGGGGTGAGCTGCGACGTCGAGCCACGTGGCAGGCCACAGGCCGGCGGGCGACGTTTGGAGGCGCTGCGTGAGAACCTGCACGACGAAAACGACCGCGGTCGCATGCCTTGGTCTGGTGGTCGTGGCTGCAAGCTGCCTGATGGGCTGCCACGTACCGCCGACAAGAAGCTCCGGCCGCTGGCACAAGAACTACTCGTACGTTGGCGCGGTGCCGCCAATTACCTTCCACTACGACCACGGCGTACTCGCCGGAAGCTATCCCAACGGCGTGGAGACCGTCGCGATCGAGTTCGAGGACGTCTGCGCCCAACTGGGCCATGTGTGCCTGTGCGGGGCCGGCGGTTTTCGCATCGCCGGGAAGGTCGTTGAGGCGCTCGGTCATGGTGGTACCCCACTCGAGCGCGGCGAGTTCACTTTGATCAGCGGCCGAGATCACACGGTGAGCGACGTGATCGCGTTCGTGCTGGGCTGCACGCGCCGCGCGGCGCCGGAGCACAACCAGTACTTCATCGACGATTCGATCGCGGCGCCCCGACGTGAATACCACTATTACGTTGCCTACCCACCGGCGAAAGCCGCCGTCCACGTCGTGTACCGCAAGCACCTGCTCGTTGGCCACGAGGAGATGGACCGGCTTTGGGAAATCGAGTCGGCCTTTGAACGAGATCCCACCGTGGTGAAGCCAACGGACACGGAGCGTTATCGCCACGCGATGGTGGCCATGGTCGGTGACGTGCTATTTGACCGGGTCCCCGGGCTGATCACCGTCGAGCCCGTGGCGTACGAGACGTTTCAATCGCGGCTCAACGCCCTGCGGCGGTCGGCTCACGCGGAAAACGCGGAGGCAATCAGGTGAAAGTCCCCCGGTGTCACCGCTGTCCGCTGCACAAGCGTGCCGAGCGCAAGCCGAAGTCGCTCATCGCCCGCCTGTGGCGTTGGCATACGACTTGGTGCCCGGGCTGGAAGGCCTATCAGACGTGGCTGGCGGCGCAGTCACCGCCCCCAACACCCCACGCCTGACTGCGAGCCGTTGGGCCGGCGCTGGCGCGCGGGCAACGCTGGTGCCTGTCGATTGGGCCGAGGCGGCCGTACGATGCCGGCCATGACTGCATGATTGCCGGCGGTGGGTTCCTTGGACCCGACACCACCTGCGACCAGTGCCAGGCTCCGCCCACCCGCGTCGGCGCCTGCTGTTTCACCGACGGTACGTGCGAGTTGCTCACCTGCCATGCGTGCCATCACGCTGGCGGCGAGTTTCTCGGCGTGGACACCACCTGCGACATGTGCGGCGGCGGCGATTCGAGTGAATCCGAGCCGGCCGCAGCCGCCGACTAGGCGACCGCCAGCCACACGCACATCCCCCTGCCCGCAGGAACTCGATTCGTAGCGGGCGGTGGCTCATCGGCGGCCGGACGTGAGGCGAGCCGTCTCACGTCCGGCCGTATCGTTGCGCGGGCGCATCGCGGGGACCCACCGGGTTATGAGGGATCGAACGGCGGTTTTCGTAACTTTCGGCCAGACCCGGATTTATGCGCACAGCCTTGCGACGCCGAGACGAGCCGAATTCCGCATGTGGCTCATCGTGTTCATGCCGTGCGCCATTTTGCTACGTTTTTCCTGCACGCACGGCTCGCTGAACACATCGCCCAAGCCGTTGAGGACACGATCATCCGCATCATCGACGCTGCCTGCCGCTGAGGCCCATCTGAGGTACTGATTCGTGAGAGGCACAGCGAGCACCGCAACGCTGGCGGAGCCGGTACAACGGCCAGCGTGGGAGCTCGTCAGGCCCGGTGAGCAGGCGGTGCGGTAGTCGCCCGTGGTTCCGGGAGCGAGCCAGCGACCGTGGAGGTCGTTGCACTCCGACTCGGTGACGAGCGCGCAATCACCGCCCCGGCGTAACGATCCCGGCCCATTCTCCCCGCCCGCTGCCCCCTCGGCATTTCTGCGGTTCCTGCGGTTGCCACACAAGTAGCGTTGTAGTAGCAGGGGGGGGCCGGGCTGCGGGCCGCAGGCCTCGGACCGTAGTCTGAGTCGTGGAGCGACCGGGAGCCCTCAGTCCGCAGCCCGATGTCTGCCGTCCGCGCTTGTCGACATCCCCATTGCTCCCACACGCCCCGCACGGCATCCTCACCAGGCGACCATCACCGTGGATGACCCCATGGCCGACCCCAAACCCTTCGACGAGCCTCAATCCATCGCCATCA
>JAGVEP010000406.1 GCA_020058145.1 Phycisphaerae bacterium
AGCGCGCCGCACCGGCTCGGCAGGAGCCTCGCCCTCCCACCGGTGCGTCAATTCAGCCGTGACAGAGCACTAGATATCGGGTCAGCCCCAAACCGTCCAGCGGGCCGGGCCAGCCCACGTCAGGACGGCGATCCCCCCCCGGGCTACGACTCCTCGATCCCGGAAATACCAGGAAATGGCCAAACTCCAGCGGCGGGCGGAGCCCGCCCTACCACTCCGCTCCCTTACGGTCGCGGCTCCGATTGGCCAGCGGCGAACATCACGTCCACTTCGACGGTCGCGTTCAGCGGCAGCTCGGCGACGCCGACCGCGGCACGGACATGCTTGCCCGCCTCGCCGAAGAGGTCGGCCAGGAGTTCGCTGCCGCCGTTGGCGACCTTGTGCTGATCCGTAAAACCGGGGTTCGAGGCGACATAGACGACCACCTTGAGCACGCGCGTCAGTCGGTCGATCCCGCCAGCCGCCTCAGCCGCGACGGCAAGAGCATTCAGCACGCATGTGCGCGCCGCCGCCTGCGCGTCTTCCAGCGTCCGGCCGCCCGGGCCGCCGGCCTTACCCGTGTACGCGATTTTGCCGTCCTGCAGCGGAATTTGTCCGCTCAACAGCAGCGTGTCGTTGTGCCGCAACGCGGGGACGTAGGCTCCGACCGGCTTGGTCACCGCCGGCAACGTAAGTCCGAGCGCCTTCAGCCGTTCACTGGGACTGCTCATCTTGAATTACCTCCGCTGACTCTGTGGAACTCCCCTTCGTCGCTGCGTCGCTGCGTCGCTCCGTCGCTTCCGTCTCCGACTCGTCGACCTCCACCAGCAAGAAAATGTAGATGGTCCCGAACGTCGCTTCCTGCTCCGCGCGGATGCGGTGTGCGCGGATCAGTTCCAGCAGCGCGAGAAACCGGCCCACGAGCTGGATGCGGTCCACCTGTCCGTCGAACAGCGTGTGAAACGTCGTCGGCGTCTCGCGTTCCAGGATCGCCAGGATTTCCGCCGCGTGGAGTTCGACGGGAATGTCGTCGTAAATGACCTCGTGCCGGCCCGGACCCTGCCCGATCGACGCCATCACCTTGCCGAACGCGGCGAGCAGGTCCCAGACCTGGACTTCCTCCAGTTCCAGCCCCTCCAGCTCCCTCGGCAGTTCGGCGGGCACGCGCACGTAGCGCTTGGCACGCTCATCGGCGGCGTGACCAAGGCGGCGGGCCGCGTCCTTGAAGCGTTTGTATTCCAGCAGTTGCCTGACCAGCGGGGCGCGCGGGTCCTCCGCGTCGCCCAGCGTTTCCGGCGGCGGCGTCGGCAGCAGCGCCCGCGATTTCAGCTCGATCAGCGTCGCCGCCAGCACCAGGAAATCCGACACGGCATCCGGGTCGAGGTGTTCCAGCACCCGCACCTGGTGCAGGTATTCCTCCGTGATCCGTGCGATGGGGATATCGTAGATGTCCACCTCGTCGCGCTGGATCAGGTAGAGCAGCAGGTCCAGCGGACCGGTGAAAACATCGAGTTGTACGCGATACCCGTCGCTCAAGGTCGTCCGACTCCTGCGTCGTAGGGTGGGCACCGCCCACCACGCAATTGGCGGCGGGCATAGCAATTGACGGCGGGCATAGCCCGCCCTACCCCGCGTCCCGCGGCTTGATGCCGCACGCGTCGCGCACGTCCGCCATCACCTCCTGGGCTACGGCGCGGGCCTTTTTTGCGCCCGCGACGAGAATATCTTCCACGTCATCCGGCCGGGCCGCCCACTGCGCCCGGGCCTCACGCCGCGGGCCAAAACGCTCTTCGTAAAGCTCCGCGAGCCGTTGCTTGGCCTCCGCGTAGCCCATGCCCCCCGTGCGATAGCGCTGTTCCCACGTGGCGATCTCCGCCGGCGTGCCCAGGAGCTTCAGCAGCGCGAACACGGTGCAGGTCGCCGGGTCCTTGGGCTCCTCGACCGGCGTGCTGTCGGTCTTGATCGCCATGATCTTCTTCTTGATCGCTTGCGGCTCGCCGAACAGCTCGATGGTGTTGCCGTAGCTCTTGCTCATCTTCTGGCCGTCGAGACCGGGCACGATCGGGGTTTCGTTGAGCCGTGGCTCGGGGCGTTTCAGCACCGGGCGGAACGTCTGGTTGAAGTAGCCCGCCATGTCCTGTGCGAATTCGATGTGCTGCACCTGGTCCTTGCCGACGGGCACGATGTCGCTACGGTAGATCAGAATGTCGGCGGCCATCAGCAGCGGGTAGCAATAGATGCCCATATTCGGCACCAGGCCCTTGGCCAAGTGGTCCTTGTACGTCGTGCCGCGGTCCAGCAGGCCCTTGCCGGTCACGCACGCGAGGATCCAGGTCAGCTCGGTCACCTCGGGCACGTCGCTTTGGCGGAAGAGGGCCACTTTCTGCGGGTCGAGGCCCATCGCGAGGTAGTCGATTACCGCGTCGAAAACCAGCTTCTGCAGGCGCTCCGCATCTTGGATCGTCGTGAGCGAGTGGTAGTTGGCGATGAAATAGAAGCCCTCATGCTGCTCCTGCAGCTCGATGTGCTGCTTCATCGCGCCGAAATAGTTGCCCAGGTGCAGGGCCCCCGTCGGCTTGATGCCGGACAATGCGCGCATGCACTTCTCCAACGACCACGGACGGACCATCAAGCCCGGCAGTAGACCACGGGCGGGTGGGCGCGACAAGGGCAGACAAACAAGGTACCCCCGCCGACCCGCAAGCTCCTCGGAACACGAAGCGCGAGCGAGTGCGTCAGAACACGAAGCGCCAGCGAGTGCCCCGCGCGGCGGGCCGCTGTTGCGCCGGCTAACGATCAACCGCCGCTCAGCAGCGCCACGAACGCGTTAATGTCGTCGAAATTGACGGCGTGATCGCCGTTGCAGTCGGCCAGCAGCCGGTAGCAGTCGGGGAACACGGCCGCATAGGTGTCCGGGTCTGACAGCGCCAGCACGAACGCGTTGATGTCGTCGAAATTGAGCGTGCCATCGCAGTTGAGGTCGCCCACGATCTGTGTACCCGCATCGCGGCGAATGAAGCCGTTGTCGAACGGAATTTCAACCTCGCCCTGCGGGAAGAGGTCGTTGAGTAGCACCCACTGGCCCTGTAGTTTCGCGTAGCAGTGCAGCGCGTTGAGCCGCAGCGTCGAGCCGCCGAGGATCCGCAGGCCATCCGGGCCGCCCAGGCCGTACAGATACAGCGCCTCCGGCGTGCTGCCGTTGCGATTGCCGTTGTCGATCGTTTCCATGAGTTGCACGACGGTCGCGACATTGTCCGCCCCGACGACCAACTGGCCGATGCCGAAGTTCAGGCCGGTTCCCGGCGGAATGCCCACGTCGCTGCCGCCGACCTCCAGGAACTGCGGTGCCTGTCCGACGAGCTGGACGATGCCCGACTGGGCGTCCATGTTCGCTTCCGTCGTGTAGCGGAACGTGAAGTTCTTGCCGACCGTGACCTGCGCACCGGCCGTGACGTTGAAGGTGCCCGAATCGAGCAACAGGTTCCCGGCGACATCGAGAACGGACGTGATATCGGTCAGGGCGACGTCCATCAGTCCGGAGACCGTGAGGTCGCCGAACAGCATGCTCGCCCCACCGCCGACGACGAACTTCGTGTGGCCCAAGCAGGCGCTCTGCACCACTTGCAGTGCCGACAAGTCGATGGTGGCCCCACTGTCCACGACGATGTCGAGGCGGTCATTGTTCTCACAAGGCGCGGTGATGGTCCGCACGCCCGAAAGGTCCAACGCGGCACCGGCAGTCGCGTTGATCGTGTTTACCTGGGTCCCTGAGCCGTAGTTCCAGCCTGCGTTGATGCTCTGCAACGACGACAAATCGAACACGGTCCCCGCACCGCTCGCCGAAAAGAGCGTGTAGCCTCCTGTCAGCCCCAGCGAGGAGTAATCCGGCGCGACAACGCGGTCATAGACCTGCCCGCCCCCGACCACTAGGCGGGCATTGTCGATGTTGGTCAGCAATCCGGTTTCGAAGACGCGGTCGGGAGAGATCAGTGTTGCGGAGCCGCCAAATTCTGTCAGTTGTGGAGCGTGCACCGCGCCACCGGCCGAAATGTCCACCGTTGCGCCGGTCAGACTCTCGATGGTATTGGCCGTCAGCACTCCACCGGTTCCGACGGTCCAGGTTCCTCCCGATTGAACAACCAGTGCCGGCAGATTTAGCGACGCCCCGGGCGCGACCTCGAAGCGTGCGTTGGTTGCGGTTTGCAGGGCCGGGAGGCTGTAGCCCGCCGTGTTGATCGCGAAACGCGTGCTGCCGTAGCACGCGGTCGCCACATTCTGCAGGCCACTCAGATTGAGCGTCGCGTTGGTGCTGACGACCAGGTCCAGGCGGTCATTCAGTTCGCAAGGGGCCGTGACGGTCTGTACACCCGACAGATCGAGGGTGGCACCCGCGGTCGCCGTGACCGTATTCACCTGCAGCCCGCTGCCGTAGTTCCATCCGGCATATAGGCTCTGCAGCGACGACAAGTCCAGGATTGTCCCGGCGCCATCGGCAGAGAACAGCGTGTAGTTTCCTGTGAGGCCCAGCGACGAGTAGTTCGTCGCAGTCACGCGGTCAAAAACCTGTCCGCCAATCACCCAAAAACGGGCATTGTCGATGTCACTCAACCATCCTGTCTCGAAAACGCGGCCGGGGGAGAGTGTCACCGAGCCCCCGAAACTGGTGAGTTGCGGCGCGTGCGCGGCACCGCCCGGCGTGATATCGACGTTCACGCCCGTTAGGTTCTCCAGTGCACTTGAGGTCAGGACGGCACCGTTGCCCACCGTCCAACTGCCTTCGGCGTGCGTGATGAGCGCCGGCAAGTCGAGCGTGGCAGCGCTGGCCAAGTCGAACTGCGCGTTCGAGGCGGTCTGCAACGCCGGCAGCACACAGTTCGCGGCGTTGACGGCGAAGCGCGTGTCCCCGGAGCAGGCGCTCGAGACACTCTGCAGCCCGTTCAGGTTCAGCGTGGCGTCGTTGCTGATGAGCACATCGAGGCGATCCTGCGCCTCGCACGGCGCGACCATGGTCTGAACACCGGACAAATCCAGCGACGCGCCCGCGGTCGCCGTGACCGTATTCACCTGCACCCCGCTGCCGTAGTTCCACCCGGCGTTGATGCTCTGTAGCGTGGCCAGATTCAGCCCCGTCCCCGCCCCGTCCGCCGAGAACAGCGTGTAGTTTCCCGCCAGCCCGGTCGCCGAGTAGGTCGTCGCCGCGATCGATACATAACCGGCCCCCAGCGCAAAGGCTTGTCCACGATTGCCCGTGAACGCGGCGCCCGCGGCCTCGGCCAGGAACGTGCCGTGGTCGCCTTGAATGACCCCGGCAATCTGCGCATCGTCGAGCACCACATAGGCGTGTCCGGGATTCACGATAAACGTGCTGACGGCTGCCAAAGAGAAGTCTGTGACCGTGCCCGGGCTTTGCGGCGAACTGTCCACGTCGAACCGCACCGTCACACTGCCGGGAATCACCACGCTGTACGTGTTGGGCCCGTTGTTGAGCGGAACCAATCCGATGCTCCAGTTGTTGGGGTCGGAGTAGTTCTGCGTTCCCGCCCCGCCGGTCCACGTGGCGGTAGTTTGCCCGCCGACCGGCCCTGCCACCGCGCTGAGCAGTACGAAACCGATCCCGGCCGGAATCCATGACCGGCCACCGTGCCATCGTCGCGCCAACATCTTTCGCCCTCCAAAAAGGAGCCCAGAGACACCGGCTCCCCATGCGCGCGGGGAGCCACGCAGCCTCCATTCTACCGAAAGCGTTCGGCCAATACAAAACGATCTCGCCATAGAACCCGGATTCTGCGACCAAAGCCGTTGCCAGGGATGTAGTCCAAAACTGTGGCGGAAAGCTTGCCGTCCGAGCCTCAGGCGCGAGCCTGGGGTCCGCGCAGCGCGCTCCTCGGATAACCCCACGCTGGCGCGTGGGGCTCGGACAGGAGGCTCGCCGGGCCGACCGAGCACCACAGGTTCGAACTACGTCTAAGGCCTGCCGTTGGCGGCCCCGTGTTTGAAGACCCCGCTCAGCGCCGATATAGTAAGGTGTCCTGCCCGCTCCGCCACGGCGGCCGGGCCGGATGGCGGCTCTGAGACGCCCCGGCACTACGTCGGGTCGCCAGAATCAGCCGATAACACCACCGCAGGGCAGCCCAGAAACGCACACGTAGCGAGCAACCATGGCAGCACCCCGCAGACTTGGGATCATCGTCGGCGGCGGACCCGCCCCCGGCATCAACGCCGTGATCGGCGCCGCCACCATCCAGGCCATCAACTGTGGCTTCGAGGTCGTCGGGTTTTACGACGGCTTCCGCCACCTCGTCGCCGACGAATTCGACCCGCCGACACACACCGTGCGGCTGGAAATCTCGCGCGTCGCGCGCATTCACTTCGACGGCGGGTCGGTGCTGCGGACTTCCCGCACGAATCTGCTCGATCCGGAAGCGCTCAAGACCGCCAAACGAGCGGAACCCCACACCGCCCGAGTGTCGCTGGCTCTCAGCCGCCTGCGCGAACTGGGCATCAATTGCCTGCTGACCATCGGCGGCGACGACACCGTGCTGAGCGCCCGGTTTCTCGCCGAAGCCGCCGGCGGCAAGCTGCGGGTCGTCCACGTGCCCAAGACGATCGACAACGACATGCCGCTGCCACAGAACCAGCCGACGTTCGGGTTCTCGACCGCCCGCATGGTCGGAGCCCAGCTTCTGAAAAACCTGATGACCGATTCGCAAACGACCGGCCGCTGGTATCTCGTCAGCGCCATGGGCCGCAGCGCCGGTTGGCTGGCGATGTCGATCGGGCAGTCCGCCGGGGCCACGGTTACGCTCATTCCCGAGGAATTCAGCCCGCAAAGCACCGTCCAAGCCGTCGTGGACGTGCTCGAAGGCTCGGTGCTCAAACGCGCCGTTCTCGGCCGCTGCGACGGGGTTGCCGTCGTCGCCGAGGGGCTCGCGTATCGGCTGGGCGACCGGGAGGAGCTCGGTCGACTGCTCGGCCACGAGGTGCCGGTCGATGCGGCGGGGCATCTGCGGCTGTCCGAAGTCCCGCTGCTCGAGCTGATCAAGAAAGAACTCCAAGGCCGCTTCAAGGCCCGCGGCGAGACGCTGCCGCTCGTGACGCACAACCTCGGCTACGAGTTGCGGTCCGCCGATCCGACGCCGCACGACATGGCGTATTGCCGGGCACTTGGTTTTCACAGCATCCGGCTGTTCGTGGACCCGTCGCAGCGGGTAGCCGGGGTGATTGTGGCCCTAGTCAACGGCAATCTGGCGACGGTCGATTTTAACGACATTATCGACCCGGTGACGAATCGGACCAAGACGCGACTGGTGGACACCCGTTCCGACGAGTACACCGTCGGCCGGGCGTATCAGATCCGCCTCGAGCGCAGCGACCTCGAAAACTCCGTGACGCTGGCCAAGCTCGCGACCGCGGCGCACATGTCGCCGGCGGATTTCAAGCAGCGTTACGAGCGTGCCGCCACGCGGCTGCACGATTTGCCGCCGGGGATGTAGGGGTGCGCGTCGCGGCCGAGGCTACTCTTCAAGCACAGCCGCGGCCCAACAGGCCAGCGCCTCGCCGCGGCCGATCGCGTCGAGACCTTCGTTGGTCGTGGCTTTGAGGCCGACGTGGTCGGGCGGGAGTTCCAGGAGGTGGGCGACCGAGGCACGAATCTGGTTTTTGTACGGACCAAGCCGCGGCTGTTCCGCGTGGATGATCAGATCGACGTTGCTGACACGAAGACCCGCGGCGTGGACGCGGCGCAGGGCTGCGCGCAGGAATTGGCGGCTGTCGGCGTCTTTCCACGCCGGATCACGATCCGGAAACAAGTCGCCGATGTCGGGCTGGCCGCAGGCTCCGAGCAAGGCGTCGGTCAGCGCGTGCAGGACGACGTCAGCGTCGCTGTGGCCGAGGAGCCCGCGGTCAAACGGAATTTCGACACCGCCCAGAACGAGGCGGCGGCCTGCCATGAGGCGGTGCAGGTCATAGCCGATGCCGATGCGTGGAGTCATGTGTACGGGGTAGTATACCCGAGCCAGAACCACGCGCCCTGGCGCCGGCTGTGCCGCTGGCCGGTATAATCTGATGAGACTGGGATGTTGACCATGGCCCATCGGCGAGTCATGCCGGGCGCGGATTACCGTACCGCCTTCGAAGGCACGGGCGACGTGTTCGTCGGCGCATCCGGGCGCATCTGGCTGCGCAAACGCATTCTGCTGGGATTGGCCGGGCTAGCCCTGATTGGCGCCGCGGCCTGGCTGCTGGTTATGCTGCGCCCGCCCGATGTGGTCGATCTCGCCCGGACGCATCCGGTCGTCGTCCAATGCCTCACCTGCGGAGACCGCCACATGGCCCGCGTGGACGACACGCAGACGAGATTTCCGCTCAAATGCAGCAAGTGTGGCAAGCGGGCCTGCCAGAAGATGTGGGAGTGCCGGGACTGCGAGTTGCAGTTCATGCCCACGGATTTGGGCGAAACCGTCGTGTGCCCGCACTGCGGCAGCGAACGCGTGGGGTCGGCCGAAGAACTTCGCACCGCCGTGCCGCCAGCCGAGCCCGTTGATTCCCCGACAGGGGTGGCCGCAGGCGGTCGATAGAGATTTATGCGCCCGGCGACTGCGACTGCATTGACGCCGCTCGCGCACGTTCGTAGCATCATTCGGGCGTAGTAGGAGCCTGACCGCCGAAGTCCGATAAGTCACGCCACAATCCGCCTTGCGATAGCCTGCGTTCGGCGCCGGGGTTTTATGGGCCGAAGCGCGGGATGGAGGCCACGAATGTCGAATCGCGACAAAGTCCTGTCCATCATCGACCGCCACCTGGATGGCGAGCGCTTTCGCCAACAGCACTGGGAGGGGACGTTCTGGGAATACCTCGACATGGTCGTGGCGGAGCCACGTCTCGCCCGGAACGCCTTCCAGCGCGTGTTCGACATGGTGCTGCACTTCGGCACCAACAAATACACGTACTTGAAACAGGATTTCGTGCATTACAAGTTCTTTGACGACCCCATCGACAACGGGGCCGACGCGATTTACGGCCTGGATGCGTCGCTCATGCGGCTGGTCGAGTTCTTCAAGTCCGCCGCACAGGGCTATGGCACCGACCGGCGCATCCTGTTGCTGCACGGGCCGGTCGGATCGAGCAAAAGCACCATCGCCCGGCTGCTGAAGAAGGGCTTGGAATCCTACTCCGCGACGGACGAGGGCCGGGTGTACACCTTCTTCTGGCGGGTGCCGAACGACGCGGGCACAGTGGAGACATTCCCATGCCCCATGAACGAGGACCCGCTCAAGCTCATCCCGCGCAGCGCGCGGAAGGAGTTCCTGGGACAGCTCAACACCGAACTGCCGGAGGATCGGCAGGTACGCGTCGAAGGTGACTTGGACCCGTTCTGCCGCAAGACGTTTGAGGACCTGCTCGTCAAGTACGAGGGCAGTTGGCGGAAGGTCCTGGATCACGTCGTCGTCCGCCGGCTGATACTGTCGGAGAAAGATCGACTGGGTATCGGGACATTCCAGCCCAAGGACGAGAAGAACCAGGATTCCACCGAGCTGACCGGCGACATCAACTACCGCAAGATCGCGCTGTACGGCTCGGACTCGGACCCGCGGGCCTTCAACTTCGACGGCGAGCTGAACATCGCCAATCGCGGGATGTGCGAGTTCATCGAAGTGCTCAAGCTCGACGTGGCGTTTCTGTACGACCTGCTGGGGGCGTCACAGGAGCACACGATCAAGCCGAAGAAGTTTGCCCAGACGCACATCGACGAGGTGATCCTCGGACACACGAACGAGCCGGAGTACAAGAAGCTCCAGTCGAACGAGTTGATGGAGGCCTTCCGCGACCGAACGATCAAGATTGACATCCCGTACAACATCCGGCTGGGCGATGAGGTCAAGATCTACGACAAGGACTTCGGCAAGGAGAAGGTCCGCGGGATTCACATCGCGCCGCACACGATCGAGGTGGCGGCCATGTGGGCGGTGCTGACGCGGCTGGACGAGCCGAAGAAGGCCGGACTGACGCTGATGCAGAAGCTCAAGCTGTATGACGGCAAGAATCTGCCCGGTTTCACCGAGGACTCGGTGCGCGAGCTGAAGGAAGAGCACCCGCGCGAGGGGATGAAGGGCATCAGCCCGCGCTACATCCAGGACAAAGTCTCGAACTGCCTGGTCAGCGAGCAGGCCCAGGGCGACCGGTGCATCAACCCGTTCATGCTGATGAACGAGCTCGAGACCGGGTTGAGCCACCACTCGCTCATCACCGACGAGGAGCAGAAGAAACGCTACAAAGAGCTGCTGTCGACGGTGCGCGAGGAGTACGAGGACACGCTGAAGGCCGAGGTTCAGCGGGCCATCTCCGCGGACGAAGACGCGATACAGCGGCTGTGTACGAACTACATCGAGAACGTGCGGGCCTACACGCAGCGGGAGAAGGTCCGCAACAAGTACACCGGCCGCGACGAACCGCCGGACGAGCGGCAGATGCGCGCCATCGAGGAGAAGATCGACATCCCCGACAGCCGCAAGGATGATTTCCGGCAGGAGATCATGAACTACATCGGCGCCCTGTCGCTCGATGGGAAAAAGTTCGAGTACAACACGAACGCGCGGCTGTACAAGGCTCTCGAACTGAAGTTGTTCGAAGATTCACGGGATACGATCAAGCTGAAGAACGTCGTTTCCGGCGTCATCGATGACGAGACGCAGGCCAAGATCGACGTGGTCAAGCAGCGGCTGATCAAGTTCTTCGGCTACAACGAGACCAGCGCGACGGACGTGTTGAACTACGTGGCGAGCATCTTCGCCCGCGGAGATACGAAGCGGGAAGATTAGGCAACCCACATGGCCGGTGAAGGCCCGCTGAAGATCGAAAAAGACCACCAGCGCTTCCGCCAAATCGTCAAAGGGCGCATCCGGAAGGACCTGCGCAAATTTCTGACCCGCGGCGAACTGATCGGCAAGGAAGGCAAGCACCTGGTCGCCATCCCCGTGCCGGGGATCGACCTGCCGCGCTTCCGCTACGGCGACAACAACGACCAAGGCGTCGGCCAGGGCGAGGGCGAGGCCGGCCAGACGGTCGACGGCGATCAAAGCGGACAGGGTCCCGGCGGCGTGGACCCCGGCCAGCACATTCTGGAAGTCGAGGTCTCGCTCGAAGAACTCGCCGACATCCTCGGCGAGGAGCTCCAGCTTCCCCGCATCCAGCCGAAAGGCCACCACAACATTACCGCCGTCAAGGATCGGTACAGCAGCATCCGGCAGAGCGGACCGGAATCGCTGCGGCACTTCAAACGCACATTCCGCCGCGCGCTGCGCCGCCTGATCATGTCGGGCGCGTGGGACCCCAACAACCCGAAGATGGTGTTCGAAAGGTCCGATAAGCTCTACCGCAGTTGGAAGCCCGTCCGCAAGCCCCAGTCCAACGCCGTCATCGTCTACATGATGGATGTCTCCGGCTCGATGGGCCACGAACAGAAAGAGCTGGTCCGCCTGGAGGCCTTCTGGATCGACGCCTGGCTGCGGCGGAATTTCGAGGGGATCGAGAGTCGCTACATTGTCCACGACGTGAACGCAGCCGAGGTGGACCGTGAGACGTTTTTCCGCTTGCGCGAGGACGGCGGCACCAAGATCTCCAGCGCCTTCAAGTTCTGCCGCGACCTGCTCGGGAAGCACTATGCGCCCGACGAATGGAACATCTACCTGTTTCATTTTTCGGACGGCGACAATTCCTCTGAGGCCGATTCGCGCGACTGCTGCCAAATCCTGACCGAAGCACTGCTGCCGCAGGCGAACCAGTTCGGCTATTGCCAAGTCGCCAGCGCGTACGGCAGCGGGCACTTCATCAACGTCCTGCGGGAGCACCTCGGCAAGGAAGAAAAGGTCGTCACGAGCCGGGTGAACACGAAGGACGACATCTACGACTCCATCAAGGAGTTCTTCGCGAAGGGGCGGTAGGGAATCGATTTTGGATTGGGGACTTTGGATTTTGGATTTGACCTGCGCCGCGGGGCACCGGTCGTCCGTAGGGTGGGCACTGCCCACCATCGCCCCTACAATCCGGCCACTGATTCGGTCAGTAGCAGGAGGTCCGCATGGCGGGTGTGGCGAGCGTCGAGCAGCAGACAACGCAATTCCGCACGGAGTTCAGCCGCCTGCGCGACGAGGTCGGCAAGATGATCGTGGGGCACCGGGACGTGGTCGATGGCGTGCTCATCTGCCTCTTCGGCGGCGGCCACGCGCTGCTCGAAGGCGTACCGGGGCTCGGCAAGACGCTGCTCATCCGCACGCTGTCTCAGGCCCTGAGCCTCGATTTCTCGCGGATTCAATTCACGCCCGACCTGATGCCCGCGGACATCATCGGCACGAACATCATCACGGAGGACCCTGCGACCGGCCGCCGACACTTCGAGTTTCAGCGCGGACCGCTGTTTGCGCAGATGCTTCTGGCTGACGAGATCAACCGCGCCACACCCAAGACACAATCGGCGTTACTCGAAGCTATGCAGGAACATACGGTCACCTCGGGCGGCGTGAAGCACCCGCTCAAAGAGCCGTTTCTCGTGCTGGCCACGCAGAACCCGATCGAACAAGAAGGCACCTACCCCCTGCCCGAGGCGCAGCTCGACCGCTTCTTCTTCAAGCTGGTCGTGGGCTACTCCGATCGCGACGAGTTGAAGACGATCCTCGACCGGACGACCACGGGCTATAAGCCGGACATCCAGCCGGTGCTCTCCGGCGAGCGAATTCTGGCGGGCCAGGAGCTGGTGAAGCGCGTGATCATTGCTCCGCACGTGCAGGACTATGCCATCCGGCTCGTCCTGGCGACCCACCCGAACGGGGCTTTCGCCACGCCGATGGTAAATCGCTATGTGCGCTGGGGGGCCAGTCCGCGCGGCGCGCAGGCCATTACGCTCGCCGCCAAGATCCATGCCCTGCTCGACGGGCGCTACAACGTGAGTTTCGATGATATCAGCAAGACTGTGCTGCCCGCCCTGCGGCACCGCCTGCTGCTGAATTTTGAAGGCGAGGCGGAAGGGCTCAGCACCGACAGCGTGCTGAACGACTTGCTTGGCCAAGTGCCGGCTGCGGCGGAGAAGGCTGCATGATTTCCGCTCTCCGCGGCGACCCGTGGAGTAATGCCCTGTTTTCTTGCGGGCCCGCCAGCCATGTTGCCGCGGCCGGAGGCTCATACATTGCCGCCGTTGACCTTCCACCCTGTCTCGGGTTTCATCAGGTGAAACTCGACCCGGTACAGTCGAAGCTCCACATTCGGGACCGTGCTTAGTGCATAGCGGAGAGTGTCGTCCGGCTCGCGGCAAATGATTAACCCATGCACTTCTTCGGTCGGCTTGGCAAGGTGCCGCTTCACCCAGCCGATGTAGCGCAGGAGCTGGCCAACGGTCTGATCGCTGGTCTGGTTGCGCTTCAGCTCTATAACAAGCCAGCGCCGCTGGTCCTTATGCTTCGCAAGCAGGTCGATTCGGCCGACATCGCAGGGGTACTCGTATCCAGCCTCGTCATCGCCGGGCTCCTGGTAGAGAGTCCACTCGCGCGCGAGTTCGAGTTGGTTCCAGTTGTCGCGCAGGAACTCGTGAAGGTGGCGCTCGAGCCCGAACCGCTGTTCGCTGTCGGGAAGCACGCCGGACGACACCCCCTCGGGTGCCTCCACTTGTAACACGTCGCCCGAGTCCTTTTCATCGAGATACCACCACAGCCCATCCAGCGTCCACAAATCGGTCGGCAGAGTGTCCCGTAGGTGAAGCAGTATCTGGTTGACCTTGACGTACCTGCAGCCAAACGACTCACCGCGGTCGAAGCTGGGCCAAATGCCCAGGCGCTTCATGGCTGCTTCAGAGCGGTTGTTCCAGACGCCGTACCGATCCGGTTGCGCAACGAGCAGGATTGCGGAGGCCACGTTCTTGCCCATGCCCGAGATCATCTCGGTGGCCTCGTCGAGGCGCTCGGCCACCGGCCGAGCTTCATCAAGAAGCACAGCGAGCGCCGTGCGGAGCTGGTTCATGTTTGAACACATCAAGGGGCCTTTGCGGTGGAGGCCTGACCAGTGGTGGTTGTTCTTGTCGAGCAGGAAGCTCCGAAACTCGTCCTCGGTGATCTCAGCGAGGTGCTTCGACGAGAAAACCGGCTGAAACCGCGCGAGCACCTCGTCCTTTGGGTCAACGATCCCCTTGCTCGCGCGAGACTTCAGGAATGCAGCCAGAGCCTCGCGCAGATCCCCGACAACTTCGTTTGACACGTTCATCGAAGTCCCTTCGTCGTTACCCGGAATCGTCCAACATGCCTCTCAGACCAGCATAACCCGCGGGAGCAGACAACGTCAGGGCCAAGACAGCTGGTTGGAGGCGACGGCGGTGCGGGCGGCGCAAGCGTCGGGTAGCCCTCGCAGCGCGCTGCGCGACCGCCCGGCTTGCGCCGGGGGCTCAGACGGGCAGCATGTAGGTCGGTCGCCGCGCATCGATTCCCGCTACAACAGTGGCGCAAACAACCGCGCCACCCCTTCACCCATCTGCCGCAGCCGGCCAGTGTTCCGCAGGTCCCGTCCTTGGACACGGCGGGCCTGTGCGCAGAACTGATCAATGG
Organism: Phycisphaerae bacterium; assembly: GCA_020058145.1. Classification (GTDB taxonomy): domain Bacteria; phylum Planctomycetota; class Phycisphaerae; order UBA1845; family Fen-1342; genus JAGVEP01. The sequence goes on from JAGVEP010000406.1 coordinate 14,562, forward strand.
AGCTTCCCAGGCCGGCCGCGACCGCCGGGTCGTAGACCAGCGCGGTCGCTTCGAAATTGAGCCGAAAGCTGCGTACGTCCATGTTGGCCGAGCCCACCATGCACCAGCGATCGTCGACCGTGACAATCTTGGAGTGCAGCACGCCGGCGTCAAATTCGTAGATTTCGACGCCGCCCGCCGCACCAGCGCCGGTGAGTGGCGTTCCCAAGCACGCCCACCCCGCGACAGCTCTGCGTCGGCACCATAGGATACGTACCCACAGGTGCTGCGAAAGGAGAATCCGGCCCTATGGTCGAAAAGGCCACCGTCGTCGGCATCGGCGCCATGGGCACCGTGACCGCGCAAATCCTCGCCAGCAACGGCGTCCATGTCGCCCTGCTGGCCCGCGACGCCGAACCGGTCGCCGAGTTCTTCGTCGGCCCCGAGAATCGCCGGTATCTGCCGGGCATGCACCTCTCACCGCTGATCGTACCGACCAATCACGCTGTCGCCGCCTTCCGCGAAACCGAATTGGTCGTTTCCGCGTTGCCGTGCCAGTACCTCCGTGCCGCCTGGCAACAACACGGGCCGCGCGTACCCCCCGGCATCCCCATCGCCAGCGTGACCAAGGGCATCGAGATCGCGACCCTCGCGCGGCCCAGCGAGATCATCGCGGAATACGCGCCGAGCAACCCCGTGGGGGTCGTGTCAGGCCCCAATATTGCGAACGAATTGGCCCGCTGCCTTCCGGCAACAGCCGTGGCGGCGTCCACCGTGCCCGCAGTCGCCGAACTGATTCAGCAAACGCTGTCCACGTCGTGGTTCCGCATCTATACCAGCGCGGACATCGTCGGCGTCGAACTCGCCGGCGCGCTCAAGAACGTCATCGCGCTCGCCGCGGGGATCCTCGACGGTCTGTGTGCCGGCGACAACGCCAAAGCGGCCCTGGTTACCCGTGGCCTGGTCGAGATCAGCCGCCTGGGTGTGGCCCTCGGCGCACGCCCGGAGACATTCGCCGGATTGGCGGGCGTCGGCGACCTCATCACGACCAGCGTCTCGCCCCATGGCCGCAACCGCACCGCTGGCGAGCGTATCGGCCGCGGCGTCACCGTGCAGGCCGTGCTGTCCGAAAGCTCGGCCGTTATCGAGGGCATCCCGACGACACGGGCCGTGCTCGAGCTGGCGGCGCGGCACCAGGTTGAAATGCCCATCACGACCGCCGTTTACCAGGTGCTGTTTGAGGACAAGCCGCCCCTGGTGGCGATCACGGAGCTGATGAGCCGCCCCCCGAAAGCAGAACATCGCAGCTAAACTGGCCCGTTCGCATTGACGCTGACCGCGGCCGGCGGGTATTATTCATAGCGGTTAGGTTCGCTACGGCGGGGCGCAGCGCGAATCGCCCAGGAAGCGTCGTCATTTTCGATCGTTCTGCTCCGCTGCTTTCTAGTGCTCATGTCGGCTATCCAGGGAACACCAGCACCGCCGGACACCTTCAGCAATCTGAGTGCGCTCGTTCAGAACCTCCAGGAAGAGCTGCTGGCCTGTCAGCGTTTGGCGCTGTTGGGCAATATGACGGCCATGATCGCGCACGAATACAACAACTTGCTCACGCCGGTGGCCGTGCGGGCCGAAGCCGCCCTGTTGAGTCCTGATGACGGGGAATTCGTGCGCCGCTCGCTCGAGCAGATTCGGCGCCAGGCCCGCCGGGCCATCGTGGTCAGCGAGCGGCTGCTCCAACTGGCTCACCAACGTGAGCGGCCCACGGAAAGCTGTTCGGTCGCTGTGGCCGTGCGCGCTGCGCTCGAGACGATGCCCCGCCCGCTCGAAAAAGACGGGATTGCGCTGCACGTTTCCGTGCCCGAGGACCTATGGGTCGCCGCGCGCGAAGAACTGCTTTCGCAGCTCCTGCTCAATCTTCTTCTCAACGCCCGCCGCGCAATGGAGCAGCAGCGCACCGGAACGCTGTCGGTGCAAGCGACTCTCAGCGGTGAAAACGTGCAGATCGACGTGCGCGACACGGGCTGCGGCGTGGCTCGCGACCTGCTTGAAAACGTGTTCAACCCCTTTCTGGCCGCCGACCCCTTCGAGAATTCAACCGATTGGCAGCGCGTCGGCCTCGGCCTCAGCGTCTGCCGCATGATTGCCCACCACCACGGCGCCCGGATTCAAGGCCTGGCCAACGAGGATCGCGGCTGCACGTTCCGGCTCTGCTGGCCAGCCGCCGCGAACGGACCGAACACCCCCACCGCATCATGCTGAACGGGCTGCGCCGCGCCATGCCGGCCGAAACCCCAACAGCAGTAGCAAGCCCGCGGACGTCAACGTAATGGCGCCGCCGGCGAGCAGCCCCGGTGGAAAATAGCGGCAGCGTATCTCGGCGGCCTCGCCGCGCGGCACGCGTACACCGATGAGCTGCC
>JAGVEP010000480.1 GCA_020058145.1 Phycisphaerae bacterium
GCCGCTACGGAACGGCCGGTACAGAGCCCGGCCGCTACGGAACGGCCGGTACAGAGCCCGGCCGCTACGGAACGGCCGGTACAGAGCCCGGCCGCTACGCGGTGCGTGTGCGTGTGCGCGTGGGCCTGGCAGGCAGCGGATTCGCCCGGCCAACGCTGCCGGAACTGTTGTCGGCCGCCATGGAGGCCGTCGAGCAGGCCCGCCTGGAAAACGTGTCGATCCAGACGGATCTGAGTTCGGAGTGCAGAGCTCACAGTACACCGTGCGGGCCTGCGGACCCCCGCCATCCGCGCGGTGCCCGTCAGGAAGCGGCGCGCCCGGATGGCGCGCCGGAGGAGGCAGGAACATGAAGATCCAGACGCTGCCGCGCGGCCCTGTCACGGTCATCGCCGCCCACGGCCCGCTGGTGGCTGAGGATTTGGCCGACCTGCGGCGGGCGGTCGAAAACGCGCTCACCGCGGGCGGCAAGCGACTGGTGTTGGACTTAGCGGACGTGCCGTATCTCGACAGCGCGGGCATGGAACTGCTACTGGAGCTTTGCCAGGCCGGTCTGGGACCACAGCGGCGCCCACGGGTGGCGGCGCTGAGCGAGACGTGTCTCGAAGCGTTGGAGCTGACGGAGGTGCTTCCGCGACTGGAGATTTTCGAGACGGTGGAGAATGCCGTGCGAAGTTGCCAACGATGAGCCATCTGCCCCCAGCCTGCAGCCTTCAGCCCGGAGCCGGTCCAAGCGACCCGCGCTGAGAGTTGAGCGCTGACGGCTGAGTACTCTCTATGCCGGTCAAACGCAGCAGCAAACTCGGCCAGTTGCTCGTGGACGAGGGTCTCGTCACCGAGGCTGAGCTGCACCGCGCGCTCGAGGCTCAGAAGAAGGACCACAAACACCTCGGCGAGGCCCTGATCGACCTGGGCATTCTCTCGCCCAAGGCGATGCTCGCCGCGCTCGCCAAGCAGCTCAACCTCAAATGCTGCGTTCTGCGGCACGGCCTGATTGACCCCGCGGTAGCCCGGCTGGTCGACCGCGAGGAAGCCGCGCGCCTCAAGGCGCTGCCGTTGTTCAAGGTCAGCGACACCTTGACCGTCGCGATGGCCGAACCGCAGTCGCTGCCCACGATTGACCGCATCGGCACCCTGACGGGTTTGCGCATCAATCCCGTCCTGGCCCTCGAAAGCAACATCGCCGAATTTCAGGACAAGTACCTGGGCGGACAGGTGGACATCGACTCGTTTCTGGTCAACCTGACCGAGAGCGAGGTCAAGGTCGTCGAGCGCGAGACGATCGACGACGACGTCTCGCACGAAATCAGCCGGATGGTGGACGGCAGTCCGATCGTCAACCTCGTGAACCTGGCGATCATGACGGCGGTCCGCGACAAGGCGAGCGACATCCACATTGAGCCGTCCAAGCAGGTCACGCGCATCCGGTACCGCATCGACGGCAGCTTGCGCGAGCTCATGTCGGCCCCGGCCACCATGCACGCGGCCGTGGTGTCGCGCGTCAAAGTGATCGGGAAAATGGACATTGCCGAGCGCCGGCTGCCACAGGAAGGGCGCGTACACGTCGTCGCCGAGGGCCGTGAGATCGACCTGCGCGTCTCGTCCATGCCTACGCTGCTGGGCGAGAAGATCGTACTCCGCATCCTCGACAAGACCAACCTGGACGTCGCGCTGGACAAGCTCGGCGTGCACGCCCACCAGATGGCTGCGTTCCGCCGCATCTTCTCGCGCCCGCACGGCATTGTGCTGGTCACCGGCCCGACCGGCAGCGGCAAGACGACCACGCTGTACTCGGTACTCGACCTGCTCTCCTCGCCCGAGAAGAACATCGTGACCATCGAGGACCCGGTCGAGTACCAGCTCGATGGCATCAACCAGATTCAGGTCAACGAGGTCATTGGGATGACCTTCGCGCGGGCCCTGCGGTCGATCCTGCGGCAAGACCCGGACGTGATCATGGTGGGCGAGATTCGCGACGAGGAAACGGCCCGCGTGGCGGTGCAGGCCGCGCTGACCGGCCACCTGGTGCTCTCCACTTTGCACACCAACAACGCCCCCGGGGCCTTCATCCGCCTCGGCGACATGGGCATTGAACGCTACCTGGTGGCGTCGGCGTTCAACGGTGTCGTCGCGCAGCGGCTGGCCCGCACGATCTGTCCCTACTGCAAGACGTCGTACTTTCCGTCGGAAACCGCGCTCGCCGACGCGGGCTGGCTCGGCGACACCAGCCGTGTGTTCTACAAGGGCGAGGGCTGCAAACAGTGCCATGACAGCGGCTATCGCGGCCGCGCGGGGGTGTACGAGGTGCTCGAAGTCACCGACCCGTTGCGCACGTGCCTGCACCGCGCCCAGGGTGAGGAGGAGATCAGGTCCGTTGGGCGGCAGTGCGGCTGGCGCACGCTGCGCGAGGAGGGTCTGCAACTGGTCGAGCAAGGCCGCTCGACACTCGAAGAGGTCTTGCGCGTCACGCACGCGGAGATGGAAGGCCGCACGCGCGCGGAACACGAACCGGAAGTGAGCGCGACTACAAATTGAGCGTTGCCAATGGCGAGTTGCGAGAAATTGACCCTGAATCGAAGGCTACTGATCGTGTGCGGTTGGCCAATTCGCCACGCGCTATTCGCTACTCATAACTCGCCGCGAGGTCGATGATGCAGTTCGTCTACGAAGCCATGCGTCCCGACGGATCGATGGTCCGCGACCTGCTTGACGCGGCCGGCCAGGCTGCGGCGGCGGACACGTTGCGTGAGAAAGGCCTGCTGGTCGTGCGCCTCGACGAGCAAGCCGGTAGCGGTCCGGCAGCGGCACGGGCCGCCGGCCTGTTCCAGAGCCGCAAGGTGCTCACGCGGGACATGATCCTGTTCACGCGGCAGATGAAGATGCTGCTGGAATCCGGTTCGCCGCTCGTGCCGGCATTGGAGGCCACGGAGACACAGACGGAAAAACCGGTGCTGCGCGGGTTGATCCGGCGGCTGCGCGAGCGGGTCGAGGAGGGCGCCAGCTTGTCCGCCGCGCTGGAGTCGGAGCCCAAACACTTCGACCCGGTTTTCCGGAGCATGATTGCGGCCGGCGAGGCGACGGCCACGCTGCCCGACGTGTTCGGGCGGCTGTGCACGCTCGCCCAGAGCCGGCAGCAGACGCAGCGTCTGGTGCTGAGCGCCCTGCTCTATCCGTGCGTACTGCTGGCCATGATGACGGGCGTGATGGCAATCCTGTTGTTCTTCGTCATACCGCGGTTCCGCGTGCTGTTCACCAGCCTCGACCGGCCCTTGCCCGCCAGCACGCAGTTTCTGTTCCAACTGTCGCTCTGGCTTCAGCACGGCTGGCCGTACGTCGTGGGTACGCTGATCCTGGCGATCGTGGCCGGCGTTTTGTTGGTACGCACGCCCAGCGTGCGGGCGGGGGTGGATCAAACGCTGGTGCAAGTCCCGATTCTCGGCCGGCTGATCGCGCGTTTGATCTTCGCGCGTGTCGTCCGCGTTTGGGCGGCGATGCTGCGTTGCCACGTCCCGTTGCTCGAAGCGATCCGGCAATCCAAGGGGGCCGTCCGCAACGCGGCGTTTCTGCGCCTGATCGAAAACGTCGAAGAGGCCGTTTCGACGGGCGGGCGGATGGCCCAGGCCCTCGCGGCCACCCGGCTCGCCGACCCGATCATTGTCTCCGCGATCCGCACGGGCGAGGAAAACGGCCGCCTGGCGGAAGCCGTCGATTTCGTCTCAAGCTGGATTGATGAGGATAACGCGACCGCCGTAAACCAACTGACCCGCCTGGCCGAACCGCTGCTTCTGGCGGTTATGGGCGTGTTGGTGGGTGCGGTCGCGATGTCCCTGTTCCTGCCGCTGTTCGATATGGCGACCGCGGCGTGAGACCAGAACCGTGAACCGTGCGGCCCGGCCGGTACGGAGCCCGGCCGCTACGCCCGGCCGGTACAGAGCCCGGCCGCTACGCCCGGCCGGTACGGAGCCCGGCC
>JAGVEP010000463.1 GCA_020058145.1 Phycisphaerae bacterium
CGGCGATCGCAACTGGCTGGCGGAGACGGCCTGGGCGTCGGCCGCGGCCGGGCAGCTTACGGCGCCGTCGCTTCAGCCACGCGAACCACTGTCCACCGACTGGGTAGTTGGACCAACGCTGGGCGTCGAAGTGCCGTTGTTCGATCAGAACCAGGCCCAGATCGCCAAAGCCGAGTACGAGCACCAGCAGGCGCAGCAGGCACTGGAAGCGCTTGACCGTGATTTGATTCAGCAGGCCCATGTGGCGCTTAAGCAGGCGCAGGTTTCCGCCGAGAACGCGCGTTTTTACCGGGATGAATACCTGCCACTTCAGGAACAGAGCCTTCAGCTTGCGCAGGAGGCATATCGCGTGGGCCGCACGCCGTTGCTTGCGGTGCTCGATGTACAGCGCGGCCTGCTGGAGGCGCGGGCTGGTTACGTCGCAGCCCTGGCCGACGCCGGCATCGCGATCGTGTATCTGGAGCGCGTCGCCGGCCTGCCGATCGACGTGCTCTTGGCCGGGCAGTCGAGCGCTGAGCCCATTGAGACGAAGGACGTAAGCAAGGACGACTCACAATGAAAAACGTACGCATCGGTCAGATCATCATCGGCGTGGTGCTCGGCTTCGCGCTGGGTGGCGGCGGCATGTGGTTGTTGGAGCGCGGCCACATGCCCTGGGCTGCGGGCGGCAACGCTGCACACGAGGGCGGCGAGGCCAAAGACGAACACGGGCACGAGTCTGAGGGCCACGCCGAGCACGGCGAGGGTGAGGACGAACACGGACGCGAAGAAGGCTCCCTAGTCCTATCCGCGAAGGCCATCCGCGAGAGTGGGATCGAGATTGCCGAGGCCACCGGCGGCGAACTGGAGCAGACGCTCACGCTCCCCGGCGAGATTGTCCTGAACGCCGACAAGGTTGCGCACATCGTGCCGCGCGTCGGGGGCATTGTCCGACGCGTAGACAAGAACCTCGGCGATGACGTGCAGGCGGGCGAGGTCATGGCGATCCTCGAAAGCCGCGAACTCGCCGAGGCGAAGGCCGCGTACCTGGCCGCGCAGCAGAGATTGTCGCTGGCCGAGGCCAACCTCAAGAGCGCCGACGAGCTGCACACCAAGAAGATCATGCCCGACCTGGAGTTCCTGGCCGTCCAGAAGGCCAAGGCCGAGGCCGAGATCGAGTTTCGGTCCGCGGACAACAAGCTGCACGCGCTCGGTATAGCCGAAGCGCAACTCCAGGAAATGCCCGACCACGCATCCAGCCTGGCGATGTACGAGTTGCGGGCGCCCTTCGCGGGCACGGTGGTCGAGAAGCACTGCTCCCTCGGCGAGGTGCTCAGCGGCGAGATGGACGCCTTCGTGCTCGCCGATCTGTCCACCGTCTGGGTCAAGATCACCGTCTACACGCAGGACATGGGCCGGGTGCGCATTGGACAGGCGGTGCAGATTCGTGCGGACGGGGTGGGAACGACGGCGGACGGCAGCGTGTGCTACCTGGCCCCCGTGGCGAACGAGGCCACGCGGACCCTGTATGCCCGGGTGGATTTGCCGAACCCCGAGCGCCAGTGGCGGCCGGGCACGTTTGTGACGGCATCCGTTGTGTTTGATCGACAGACGGTGCCGGTCGTCGTGCCCATCGACGCCCTGCAGCGGATTAAGAGCGACAGCGTCGTGTTCGTGGCCGAGGGCGAAAATGTAGCGGCCGGGCTCCGTACCGGCCGTTTCTTTCCGCGCACCGTCACGGTGGGTCGCATGAGCGGCACGCGAGCAGAGATCCTCGACGGGCTGAAGCCCGGCGAGCGGTACGTGGTCAAGGGCGCGGTTGTGCTGAAGGCCGAACTCGGCAAGAGCCAGGCGGTCCACGAGCACTAAACCGGGGTATACACGGAGAAATCCGCATGAAAGAAATCAAGGCGATAATTCAGCCGCACATGCTCAGCAGGGTCATGGACGCGCTTCGTGCGCTGCCGCACTTCCCCGGGGTCACGATCAGTGACTGCCTCGGCCAGGGGCGCGGCCAAGGCACCGGCGGAGAGTACGTCGCAACCGAGCAGACGATCGGCTTCGCCAAGATGACGAAGCTGGAGCTGTTCTGTGCTGACGCGCTCGGCGACGAGTTGGCCCGTGTCATCCAGAAGGCGGCGCATACGGGCAACCCCGGCGATGGCGTGATCATGATCGCCGAACTGCCGCGCGTCGTGCGCATCCGCACCGGGCAGGAGCAGGACGAAGCGGTGTGATGGCAGGCGCGCCGTGCGAGATTGCGAACTACCGGGTCGTCGGCATGGACTGCGCCGACGAAGTCGCCGCGCTGCGCGCTGCGCTCATGCCGCTGCCGGGCGTGCGGGACCTGAAGTTCGATATCCTCAACGCCCGGATCACGGTTGCATACGACGAGAACCGCGTCCGCCGCAGCGACATTGAAGCCGCCGTGGCAGGCACCGGCATGCGCGCACACCCGGTGCTCGACACACAGGGGCGCCGCGAACCCGAGTTGACGCTTTGGGAACGCTGGGGCCGCACAAGCGCGACCACCATCAGCGGGTTGCTGGTTCTGGCGGGTTTCAGCGCCCACAGCCTGGTCGCCGGTTTGTACCTTGCCGTCGGCGGGCACGAAATAGCCATGCCGCTACTGCCGCGCATCCTGTATCTGGGGGCGGTTCTCAGCGGGGCATGGTTCATCCTGCCGAAAGCCTGGCACGCCCTGCGTCGTGCCCGGCCCGACATGAACCTGCTGATGACGATCGCCGTCGCGGGCGCCATCGGAATCGGCAAGTACTTCGAGGCCGCGACGGTCGCCTTCCTGTTCGCGCTGTCGCTGGCACTCGAAGCGTGGAGCGTGGGCCGTGCCCGCCGGGCGATCGGCGCACTGCTTCGGCTCACCCCGCCCACGGCACGGGTGATGAATGCCGACGGACGCGAGCAGGAACTCCAGGTGGACGCCGTGCCCGTCGGCGCCCGAATCGTCGTGCGCCCCGGCGAGCGGATTCCGCTCGACGGCCGCGTCATCGCGGGCGAAAGCCACGTCAATCAGGCACCGATCACCGGCGAGTCCGCGCCTGTTGAGAAGGTCGCGGGCAGCGACGTCTTCGCCGGATCGATTAACGGCGACGGGGTGCTGGAATTCGAGTCAACGAAACCGGCAGGTGACACGACCCTGGCCCACATGCTCCGGCTGGTCGAACAGGCTCAGCAGGAGCGCGCCCCGAGCGAACAGTGGGTGGATCGCTTCGCCCGCTACTACACCCCGGCTGTGATGGCTTTGGCGGTGCTGGTGATGCTCATCCCACCGCTCGTCGCCGGCGGCTCGTGGTCGGGCTGGTTCTACCAGGCGCTGGTGCTGCTCGTGATCGCCTGTCCGTGCGCCCTCGTCATTTCGACGCCCGTCAGCATCGTCGCGGCACTGACCGCCGCGGCCCGCGTCGGCGTGTTAGTCAAGGGCGGGCTGCACCTAGAGCAAGCCGGACACATCCGCGTTGTCGCCCTCGATAAGACGGGCACGCTGACTGAGGGGCGACCGCAGGTGCAGACCGTCGTGCCGCTCGCAGGCCACACGGAGCGTGAGATCGTCGAGACTGCGGGCGCGATTGAAGCCCGCTCCGAGCACCCTCTGGGGCGCGCGATAGTGCGGCACGCCGAAGCTCTCGGTTTGCGACCCGCGCCCGTGGAACGCTTCGCGGCGCTGAAGGGCAAGGGGGCGACGGGGGTGCTGGACGGCCGGCCAGTCTGGATCGGTTCGCACCGCCTGCTGGAGGAGCGCGGCCAGGAGACGCCGGCGATGCACGAGCAGTTGGAGCAGCTTTCCGGCGCGGGAACGAGTGTCGTCGTCGTCGGCCGCGAGGATCACGTGTGCGGCTTCATCGCCGTGGGAGACCGTGTCCGTGCGGAATCGGCCGCGACCGTCGCAGCCCTGAGAGCCGCCGGCGTCGAGCGCGTGGTCATGCTCACGGGTGACAATCAGGCCACGGCCGAGCGCATCGGAAGCCTCACGGGCGTGGACGAAGTCCGGGCGGAACTTCTGCCCGAGGGCAAAGTGGCTGCCGTCGAAGAGTTGGTCGCGCGCTACGGCGCGGTCGCCATGATCGGCGATGGCGTCAACGACGCGCCGGCTCTGGCCCGCGCCAACCTCGGCATCGCGATGGGCGCCGTCGGGTCGGACGCCGCGATCGAGACGGCCGACATCGCGCTCATGAGTGACGACCTGGCGCGCGTCCCGTGGCTCCTACGGCATTCACGCCGCACACTCGCCATCATTCGTCAGAACATCGTCGCCTCGCTGGCCGTGAAGGCCGCGTTTGTCCTGCTCGCTTTCAGCGGCCGCGCCTCGCTCTGGGCGGCGATCGCGGCGGACATGGGGGTCTCGCTCTTGGTTGTATTCAACGCTCTGCGCCTGCTTGGCGGGGGCACAGATAGGAAGAACGGCACATGATTGTTCGCATCCTTCAATTCGCAATCCAGCAGCGACTGCTGATGATCCTGCTCGCCATCGGCCTGGCCGCGCTGGGCGCCTGGAACTTCACGCGCCTGCCGATCGACGCGGTGCCGGACATCACCAACAAGCAGGTGCAGATCAACACCGCCGTGACGGGCCTGGCGCCGGTCGAGATCGAGAAACAGATCACACGCCCGATCGAGTGGGCGCTGCAGGGCATCCCGGGCGTGGAGGAAATCCGCTCGGTGTCGTTTTACGGCGTCTCACAGGTCACAGCGATCTTCCACGACGACGTGGACCTCTACCGCGCCCGGCAACTCGTCAGCGAACGGCTGGCCGAGGCGAAGGAGAACCTGCCCGCCGGCGGCGGCACCCCGCTCCTCGGGCCGATCTGGACCGGGCTGGGCGAAATCTACTTCTGGAGCGTGGACGCAGTCGGTCCCAAACCTGACGGCACGCCCTACACGCCGATGGACCTGCGCACCATCCAGGACTGGGTCATCAAGCCGCAGCTTCGGTCCGTTCCTGGCCTGACCGAGGTGAACAGCATCGGCGGCTACGAGAAACAGTACCACGTCACGCCGGACCCGATGAAGCTCATTGCCTACGGCCTCAGCTTTCGGGATGTGCTGGATGCGCTGGCTGCCAACAACGCCAACGTCGGCGGCGGGTACATCGAGCACAGCGGCGAGCAATACACCATCCGCGCCACGGGGCTCATTCAGACCACTGACGACATCCGCAACGTCAAGCTCGGCGCCCAGGACGGCGTGCCGATCTTCGTGAAGGACGTGGCCGAGGTGGGGCTGGGCAAGGAGCTGCGGACAGGCACGGGGACGGCCAATGGGCACGAGGCCGTCGTGGGCACGGCCATTCTGCTCTATGGCGAGAACAGCCGCACCGTGTCCCAGCGCGTCGCTCAGAAACTGGCCGAAATCAACAAGACCTTGCCCGAGAACGTGCAGGCGACCACGCTTTACGACCGCAGCTACCTCGTCGACGCCACTCTGCACACGGTGCGGGAGAATCTGACGGTCGGCGCGATCCTGGTCATCGTCGTGCTGTTCCTGCTGCTGGGCAACTTCCGAGCTGCCTTCATCGTGGCGCTCACCATTCCACTGTCGATGCTCTTCGCCATCACCGGGATGGTGCAGAACCAGATCAGCGCGAACCTGATGAGCCTCGGCGCCATCGACTTCGGCATCATCATCGATGGAACCGTGGTGATGGTCGAAAACGTGATGCGCCGGCTCGGAAATCGGCAGCACGAACTGGGCCGGCGGCTCACGAAGGCCGAGCGCTTTCAGCTTGTCGAAGAGGCCGCCAGCGAAGTCCGCCGTCCGACCCTGTTCGCCGAGCTGATCATCATGGTCGTGTACCTGCCCGTGGTGACGCTCTCGGGTGTCGAGGGCAAGATGTTCCGGCCCATGGCCCTCGTGGTCCTCCTGGCCTTGACCGGTGCGGTGGTGCTGACCTTCACGGTCGTCCCAGCGCTGGCTGCCTTGCTGCTGGGCGGCCGGGTCGCCGAGAAGGATGTCTTCCTGATTCGGTGGGCCAAGGCCATTTACCAACCCATCGTGCACTGGGCCATCCGGCTCCGCTTCGCCGTGTCGCTCGGGGCGCTCGCCCTCGTCGTCGCGACGCTCCTGCTGGCCGCGCGGATGGGCAGCGAGTTCGTGCCCAAGCTCGGCGAAGGCGCGCTCGCGCTCCAGCCCA
>JAGVEP010000142.1 GCA_020058145.1 Phycisphaerae bacterium
CGCGACGATGTTTCCGCTGTGCCCCATCCTCAACGGTGACTGCAATCCGAACGGCAAGGTGGACTTTGACGACATCAACTGCTTCGTCGCACTCCTGAGCGGCGGCGGCGATTAGTGTAGTGCCGCACACTTATCAGCGTATGGGTGGGGCGGCCATCTTGGCCGCCCGAGGCGCGGGCGAGACGCCCACGCCACCCATCTTGTGCAGCACTGACAAATAGGCGATTCTTCGCACCCGGGCGGGGTGCGGCGGCCGTCGGAACCTGTGGACGGGCCTGGAATTGGGGCGGGGCACCGGCCTCCACGCCGGAAAACGGAAATGTTTTTTCTTCGCAGCGGGTTTTTCCTTGACGGTTTCGGATAAGCGTTATAACTTATCCGACACGAACGTCCCCACGCACCCCACGCTCCTCCGCCGCAGGCGCGCGGCCCGCGTCCGGAAGCTGGTGGCCCAGGTACCGGTCCTGGCCGGCTCCCTGGTCCGCATCGCCAAGCACTGCGGCCGGCCCGGCTGCCATTGCCAAAAGGGCGCGAAGCACGTCGGCTGGTATCTGACCCGCCCGGTGCAGGGGAAGACTCAGACCACCTACGTGCCGCAGGAGATGCTACAGGAGGTCCAAGGATGGATTCAGGAGCATCGCCGGATCAAGCAACTGGTGACCGAGATCTCGGAACTGAACCGGGCCTTGATCCGGGCCTACGTGACGGAGCGGAAGCGCCGCGGGACAAGGTCGTAGCAGTCGGCCGGGCCCTGGCCCAGACCGTCCGGCACTTCTGGCCGGATTTTTCCCCCCTGGCTGGACGACCTGCCCGACCCCCGCTTTCAGCCGTTGGTCACGTATCCCCGGCGTTTCCTGGTTTGGTGGGGGCGGCTGCTGTTCCTGTGCCAGCCGGGCCGCGTGCGGCAACTGGACTACCAATTGCGGGACCGCGAGACCTGCGTGCGCGCGAACGGCAACGCCCTGGCCCAAACCCACCAGGAAAACCTGCCGGTCTACGGGACGCTCACCCACTTCCTGGACCCGGTCGGCTCGGCCGCCCTGGGCCGCCTGCGGACACGCCTGCTCCGGCAACTCATCCGCAACCAGGTCCTGGACGAGGCCCGCTTGTCGGGGGCGTTCGGGGTGGTGTTCGACGGCACCGGCCACGGCTCCTTTCGGCGGCGGCACGGCCCGCACGGCCGGACGCAAACGCACGGGGCCGGCACCTACTACTAGCACGAGGTCTTGGAGGCCAAGCGGGTCACCGGCTCCGGCCTGGCGCTCTCCTTGGGCCGCGAGGTCAGCGACCATCGCCACTTCAGCGCGGCCCCCGCCGCCGGCCAGGAGTCCCGCCAGCCGGACTGCGAATGGAAGGCCTGCGCCCGCCGGCGGCTCGCTTGCCTGCGTTACCGGCTCATCCCGGCCGACGCCTTGGTCCCCAACCCCAGCATCCAGGTCCGCCTCGACTCCTCGTGCCCCGCGTCACCGTAGGCGCCTCCCGCTCCGCTGGCCGCTCGTTCGCTGGGCACCACTTCCAAACCACCACTCGCACCCAGCCCCGCGCTGGGAATCCGCCGTCCTGCGCCCGCGAACCCAGCGCCCCTGTCCTCACCCGCAACCGCTCGACCGTCGACCGCCTATTCATCATCGCTGCCTGAGGTCTACCAATGTAGTTCGCCACGACGGCGCTGCTATTGTCTGTCGCTGCCGGATGGTGCGAACTGGCGGCGGCGACGGAACGCTGCTCGCCATGCACGGGGCCGGCGCAGCCGAATTCGCCCCGCGATGGAAGAGTGACCACGTGTAACTTATGATGGGCGTTGGGCTTTTGCAGCGGTGGCGTGCAGATGGACGAGAGGTGGCCAAACGCGTCGGCACAGGCAAAGGACCGTCCGGTTCGGCCAGCAGACGGTGCCGGGCTCTCCCGGACGATTCTGCACTGTGCCAGCCGAGGCCTCTCCAAGACGGAATTCCTGCACGAGGTCTCTAAAGCGCTGATGGGCTTTTCGGGTTGCGACGCCGTGGAAGTGCGGCTGAGCCACGGCGAGTTGCACTACCGTTGGGAGGCCGCCCGGCGCCCGGAACCCGGCGCGCATTTTGAATTGGCGCGCTGGGCGCGCGGTCCAGACGGGAGGATCGTCCCCGCGTCGCGCGAGCCGACCGACCTTGAGCGACTGTGTTTGGACGTGGCTTGTCAGCGTTTCGATTCATCGCAGCCTTTCTTCACGGACGGCGGCAGCTTTTGGACCGGGGATGCCTGGGAGCGCGTTACGCTGGGTGCAGAGCCGGAACCGGGGGCGAAGCCAAAGACCCTGTGTGTCGGCGGGCACTACCGGTCGCTCGCGATCATGCGTTTCGTGGTGGACGAGGCCACCATCGGCCTTCTGCATGTAAAGAGCGAACACCCGAACTGCTTCGCGAAAGAGGATGTCGAGTCTTACGAAGGGATCGCCCAAACGCTCGGGCTGGCGATGGCCGACTGGCGCGCCCAGTACGCGCTCCGCGAGCGAGTCAAAGAACTGACGTGCCTGTACGGCATCGCCCAGGTAATCGAACGGGGGGATACGCCGCTGGAGGAGATGCTCCACATCATCGTGAACCTCCTTCCGCCGGCGTGGCAATACCCGGAGATTGCGGCGGCGAGGATCATTGTTGACGACCATTCACATGTTACGCCCGGCTTTCATCCGGGCAGGTACCAGCACTCGGCGGAGATAATCGTCAGTGGGCGTCAGCGCGGCATCGTCGAGGTTCACTATGTGGACGAGCGGCCGGAGTTTGCCGCGGGCGCGTTTCTTGAAGAGGAAGAGAAGCTGATTGCCGCTGTGGCCCGGGAGGTGGCCCTGACTGTCGAACGGAAGGACGCCGAAGAGGAGAGGGCGCATCTTCAGCAACAGCTAATTCACGCGGACCGCCTGGCCACGATCGGGCAACTCGCCGCCGGCGTAGCTCATGAGCTGAATGAGCCGCTAGGCAGCATTCTGGGTTTCGCGCAGCTTGCGCGGAAGTGCCCCGGGCTGCCGGAACCGGCGGCGCGCGATATTGAGAAGATCGTCACGGGGTCATTGTACGCGCGCGAGGTGATCAAGACGCTGATGGTCTTTGCTCGCCAAGTGCCGGCCCGAAAGGTTCTGGTGGATCTGAATCGCGTGGTTGAAGACGCGCTGTGTTTTCTGGAGGCTCGCTGCGCGAAGGTGGGCACGCGGGTGGTTCGCGAACTGGCAGCCGCTCTGCCCGAAATCCACGGCGACCCGGCGCAACTGACGCAGGTTTTGGTCAACCTGGTGGTTAACGCCGTGCAGGCGATGCCTGATGGCGGAACACTCACAGTGAGGACGCGCGCGAACGGCTCCGCCGCGTTGCTCATTGTGGAGGACACCGGCGTCGGCATGAATGAGGAAGTCCTGGGGAAGATCTTCCTGCCGTTCTTTACGACGAAAGACGTGGGCGAGGGTACGGGGCTTGGTTTGCCCGTGGTGCACGGCATCGTCTCCTCGCATGGCGGTTCGATCGACGTTCAGAGCCGACCCGGGCAGGGCACACGGTTCGAGATCCGCCTGCCCGCGGCCGGATTAGAACAGGTTCAGGAGACTGGTCAGAATGGCGACCGCGGCTGACAAGGAACGCATCCTGGTAGTCGACGACGCTCCGGACACGCTGGAACTGATTCAGCGAAACCTTGTAGCCGCGGGCTACCAGGTGTTTACGGCGCCCGGCGCTGCGGAGGCCATTCGCCTGCTGGAAGACGCCCAAATCGACTTGGTGATCACCGACCTGAAGATGCCGCAGGTCAGCGGACTGGACCTGGCCCGGCACGTTCGGGAGAACCTCAAGGATACCGAGGTGATGATGATCACTGGGTATCCGACGATTCAGGGGGCGGTGACGGCCGTCAAGCTCGGGGTCCAGGACTACATCACGAAGCCCTTCACGGATGAGGAACTGCTTTCCGCCGTCCAGCGCGCCCTGCAAGTGCTGCAAGCGCGACGCAACGCGCAGAATGGTTCCGAACAGCCGCTCACGCTGGCGGGCTTCATTGGCGAGTCGAAGGCGATGCGGGAGGTATTCCAGGAGATTCGCAAGGCCGCCACGGCGCGGGCCACGGTGCTGATCGGGGGGGAGAGCGGCACGGGGAAGGAGCTGGCCGCCCGTGCGATTCACTACGGGAGCCCGCGGGCCGCGGCGCCGTTCGTGCCCATCAACTGCGGCTCCATTCCGGAAACCCTGCTGGAGAGCGAGCTGTTCGGGCACGTCAAGGGAGCCTTCACCGGCGCGACGGAGTCCCGTGCTGGTTTCTTTCAGACCGCCGACGGCGGGACCATCTTCCTGGATGAGATCAGCGACACGAGCCTGGGTATGCAGGCCAAGTTGCTCCGGGTGCTGGAGAACGGGGAAATCTACATGGTTGGGTCGGCCCGCCCGCGAACGGTGGATGTGCGCGTCGTGGCCGCGACGAACAAGGACCTCCGGGCCCTGGTCAAGAATAAGGTGTTCCGCGAGGACCTCTTTTTTCGCCTGAACGTCATCACGATCACGATGCCCGCGCTCCGGGAACGGGAGAATGACGTCCTGTTACTCGCCACCCACTTTGCCAAGAAGTTCGCCGAAGAACTGGGCCGGCCGATTCCCCGCTTCGCCGATGACGCCTTGCGGGTGCTGACGAGCTATCACTGGCCGGGAAACGTCCGGGAGCTTGAGAACGCGATTCAGCGCGTGGTGGTCATGGCCGAAACCAACCTGATTGACGTGCCGGACCTGCCTTCCACGATGCGCTTTTCCGTGGGGCGGGAAGCGGGGCTGCATCGAACCTTGGCCGAGGTCGAGGCAGAACACATTCGCAACGTCTTGGCCAGCGTATCTGGCAACAAGACGCGGGCGGCCGAAATCCTCGGTATCGACCGGAAGACGCTGCGCGAGAAGCTCAAGCTCTACGGGGCCGAGCTTAGCTAGGTCGCCCGATACCGGGGCGATTCTCCCCGGCGGTTCAAATCTCCCCGACCTTGCACTCCCTTGTTCGACGTCCGCTCGCTACGGAGATGCCGTTGCGGCACATCGCGGCTGGGCAACGTATCCTCCCGTAAGTGCGCGGGTTAGCTCCACACCAAGCCTCGGCTTCAGTTGCGCCGGTGGCGCGTTCAGCTCCCAATTTGTATTCGGCACGCCGCGTGTAATCACCCCTCTCCGGCTGGGTGGCCCGCCCGCGCGGGTGGAGTCGCCTCTCGCCCAACACGCAAATGGCACAGGAGACCGGGATCATGATCATGCCCGAGACCGCGCAGGCCGTGGGTCTTTGCTCTACGTGCAACAATAGCCCAACGTGCTTTCACCGGGCTCGCAGAGGACCGGCACTGTTCTGCGAGCTGTTTGATGATTACGTGGCGCCCCCGCTGGGAAGGAATGGGGGAAGGGTTTCGCAATCGGCCAATCCATCGACCGCCGTTCTCGCCGCGGCCGAGGATGTGTCGAAGTACGCGGGCCTGTGCATGAACTGCGAGCACCGTCGCTCCTGCGCGCACTCGAAGCTCACCGGAGGCGTTTGGCATTGCGAAAACTACGAGTAGCTGGGGGGCCTCTTCGCCGCTGGTGCGGCTGGACGAAGGCAATCCGCGCGTACACGGAGCAAGCGCATGAAGACAGATGAAGTCGTGAGCATCATCGACAAGCATCAAGGCCAGGGGGACGGCCTCATTTCCGTTCTCGAGGAGATCCAATCGAAGTACAGCTATCTGCCCACCGATGCATTGAAGCTGGTGGCCGAGCGCACGGGTCGCTCGCCCGTCGATGTCTACGGCGTGGCCACATTCTACAAGTCCTTCAGTCTCAAGCCGCGCGGCAAACATCTCTGTTCGGTGTGTCTGGGTACGGCCTGCCATGTCCGCAGCGGGCAGATCATCGCTCAAGAGTTCGAACGGCAGTTGGAGGTCAAGGCCGGCGAGACCACGCCCGACCATGAATTCACGCTGGAAACTGTTGCGTGCCTGGGAGCCTGTGCGCTGGGTCCGATTGTCGTCGTGGATGGTCATTACTTCTCAAAGGTCAATACGGCCAAGGTACGGTCAATCCTAAAGCGGGCACGACGCGGGCTCGACAAGGTCGAGATCAAGACCGATCGCCGCATCTTCCCCGTTGCGGTCAGTTGCCCCCGTTGCAACCACTCGCTGATGGATCCGGCGCACCCGCTCGACGATGCTCCCTCTGTCCGCGTGACAGCAACCTTCGATGGCCAGCACGGCTGGCTCAGGCTCTCGTCCCTTTACGGCAGCCCCACGCTCGAATCCAAGCACGACATCCCGGTCGACACGGTCGTGGACTTCTTCTGTCCACACTGCCACGCCGAGCTGCGGGGCGCCTCAAGCTGTCCGGAGTGCGGTGCGCCCATGGTCGCCATGATCGTCCGTGCGGGTGGCATCGTTCAGATTTGCGCCCGCCGTGGCTGTAAGGGGCACATGTTGGACCTGAATGGCGGGGGCTTTTGAAACCGGTCCAGGCTCGCCGCGCTCCCTGGCTGTAGGCGATTGGAGAATGGGTTAGGTTCATGGAAAAACTGACATCCATCGATAGTTTTCACGCCTTGCAGGGGCGTCTGCTTGCGGATCGAGATCCCACGATTCCGACCATCGTGATCTCAGCCGGTACCTGCGGGCAGGCGAGCGGGGCCAACGACCTGATCCGGGCGGCCAAACGGGAGCTGCTGTCCCGCGAGCTGACGGACAGGATTCACCTGCGCATCACGGGCTGCCAAGGTTTCTGCGAGGCAGAACCGTCGGTGCTCATCGAGCCGCGGGGCACGTTCTACCCGAAGGTGGGCCCTGGGGAGATGGTGGGCATCATTGAAGCGGTCGCGCGCGGCGAGGTTCTGGAAAACTTGTTGTTCGTCGACCCGCACACCGGGACGCCGGTTGAGAAGCAAACGGAGATCTCGTTCTATAAGAAGCAAGTGCGGACCATTTTGGCTCGCAATGAAAAAGTGGACCCGATCCGTGTCTATGACTACGTTGAGAATGGGGGGTATTCGGCGCTGGCGCGCGTGCTGGCCAGCGGCGATCCCAGTCGGGTGGTCGAGGAAGTTAAGGCTTCGGGCCTGCGCGGTCGCGGCGGGGCAGGTTTTCCTACCGGTCTCAAATGGGAGCTCCTTGCCAAACAAAGGAACGGCCAGGGTAAGTTCCTGGTGTGCAACGGGGACGAGGGCGACCCGGGAGCCTATATGGACCGCAGCGTTCTCGAGGGCAACCCCCACAGCATCATCGAGGGCATGCTGATCGGCGGCTTCGCGACCGGCGCGAACAAGGGCGTCTTTTACGTTCGCAACGAGTATCCGCTCGCCATCAAACACCTGACGATCGCCCTTCGTCAGAGTCGTGGGCTGGGCTTGCTGGGCGACAACATTCTGGGCACCGGCTTCTCGTTTGACCTCAAGCTCGTGCGCGGGGCCGGCGCGTTCGTGTGCGGCGAGGAAACCGCCCTGATTCGCTCCATCGAGGGCAAGATGGGCGAACCGCGCCAACGTCCGCCGTTCCCAGTGGAGAAGGGAATCGACGGCAAGCCGACCGCCATCAACAACGTCGAGACCTGGGCCAACATCCCGGTCATCATCAACGACGGCGGCGCGCGCTTCGCCAAGATCGGAACGAAACGAAACACGGGCACCAAGATTTTTAGCCTCGTGGGCAAGATCAAGCACACCGGCCTGGTTGAGGTGCCCATGGGCATCACCATCGAGGAAATCGTCAACGACATCGGCGGCGGCCCCGTGGGGCGGGCCCGCATCAAGGCCGTACAGACGGGCGGCCCCTCGGGCGGTTGCATCCCCGCGAACCGCTTCGACCTGCCGGTTGACTATGACAGCCTGACCGAAGCCGGGTCGATCATGGGCTCCGGTGGCATGATCGTCATGGACGACAGCACGTGCATGGTGGACGTGGCCAAGTACTTCATGAACTTCCTCAAGGGCGAGTCGTGCGGCAAGTGCTTCACCTGCCGCAAGGGCACGCAGCGGATGTACGAGCTCCTGGAAGACATCTCGCAGGGCAAAGGCACGCTGGAGCGCCTCAGCCTCTTGGAGGAGCTCGCGCTGGTCGTTAAGGACAGCTCCATGTGCGGCCTGGGCCAGACGGCGTCCAACCCGGTGCTCTCGACATTGCGCTACTTCCGCGACGAGTACGTCGCGCACATCGAGCACAGGCGCTGCCCCGGCGGCGTCTGCAGGGATCTCGTGACCTACTCGATCAACGAAGACTGCAACGGCTGCGGTGCGTGCGCGAAGCAGTGCCCGGCAGAAGCGATCTCGGGCACGTTGAAGGAGCGCCACGTCATTGACTCCGTCAAATGCACCAAGTGCGGCAATTGCCGGACCGTGTGCCAGTACGACGCCGTGCAGGTTGTGTAGAGCTCAGAGTTCAAGACAAGGACGAGTGATGATCACTCTTGCGATCAACCGTTTGCCAGTCGCGGTCGAAGAGGGGGAAACGCTGCTCGAAGCGGCGCGGTTTCTGGGCTTTCCAATCCCCACCTTGTGCCACATGGACGGCCTGTCACCCTACGGGGCCTGCCGACTGTGCGTGGTTGAGATCGGTGAAGGCCCGAAAGCCAGGCTGGTTAGCTCGTGCACGTATCCCGCGCAAGAAGGGCTGAAGGTGCGGACGGCGTCGGCCCGCGTATTACGGGCCCGCAAAATGATCCTCGAGCTTCTGCTGGCCTCCTGCCCACAGTCCAAGATCATTCAGGACCTCGCCTCGGCCCACCGTGTTAGCCAGCAGCGATTCCGCCAGGAGCACGAGGATTGCATTCTCTGCGGCCTCTGCGTGCGGATGTGCGAACAGCAGATGATGGCCAAGGCCATCGGCTTCCGCGGGCGCGGCGAGACCCGCAGCATCGGCACGCCGTTCGACATGAAGTCTGAGCAGTGCCGGCTGTGCGGCGGCTGCATCTATGTCTGTCCCGCCTGCCAGCTCCGCTGCACCTACACGGAGCCGGACAAGGCGATTTGCGGCGGCTGCGCTAACCTGAGCCCGCCTTGCGTCGAAAAGGAACAGTTCGACGACATGATGTGTTACATGAACCCCTGCGTTGCCTGCGAGATTGAGAAGGATTAGTCCACGGAGGTATCGACTCAATGTCCATGACACTCTCGAGAATAAACAGTTCGGCCGCCACTCTGACCAAGAACCGGACGGACGGTTCCGTCACCCCGAGCTCCGGCATGTGCGTGACGTGTGTGGATGGCTGCATCGGCATGTGCGAGATTGGCAAGTCCGCCTATCGCGGCCACGAGGTGATCTACCCGCAGCCGTTCGGGGTTATTACCACCGCGGCCGAGAAAACCTACCCGGTCGACTACTCTCACTTCAATATCATGGGCACCGCGGTCGGAGCCCACGGCATCGAAGCCGACAGCGACAAGGCTATCTTCCCGGCGGTCAACCTGGAGGTCGTCTTCGGCCACGACCGCGGCATCAAGTTCCGCTATCCCTGGATCATCCCAGGCATCGGCTCGACCAATATCGCCAAGAACAACTGGGAGGGCCTAGCCATCGGGTCGGCGCTCGCCGGCACCGGGCTGACGATCGGCGAAAACGTCGTTGGCATGGACCCCGAAGCCGTCATCAAGAACGGCCGGGTCGTGGATACGGTCGATCTCAAGCGGCGCGTCAATCTGTACAAAGATCACCAGCGTCAGGGCTATGGCGCCATCATCTGTCAGGCGAACATCGAAGATACCCGCCTCGGCGTCCAGGAGTACGCCGTCGACAAGCTGGGCGTGCAGTGCGTCGAGCTGAAGTGGGGGCAGGGCGCCAAGGACATCGGTGGCGAGGTCAAGATTAGCAACTTGAAGAAAGCCCAGATGCTCTATGAGCGCGGCTATGTCGTTCTCCCGAACCCGACCGATGCGCATGTGATTAGGGCTTTCGAACGCGGGGCGTTCAAGGAGTTCGAGCGGCACTCGCGGGTCGGCATGGTCAGCGAGGAGGCCTTTGCCAAGCGCGTCGAGGAGCTGCGCAAAGCCGGTGCCAAGTACATCTTCCTGAAGACCGGCGCCTATCGGCCGGCCGATCTGGCCCGGGCCGTCTTGTTCGCCAGCAAGTACAAGCTGGACCTGCTCACGGTGGACGCCGCCGGCGGCGGGACCGGCATGAGCCCCTGGCGCATGATGAACGAGTGGGGCGTGCCGCCCGTCGAGCTGCATTCGCTCCTGTACCAGTACTGCCGCCGCATGGCTGACCGGAAATACAAGGTTCCTGCGGTGGCCGTGGCCGGCGGCTTCACGTTCGAGGACCAGATCTTCAAAGGCCTCGCCCTGGGGGCGCCGTACGTAAAGCTGGTCGGCATGGCCCGTTCTCCGATCGCGGCGGCGATGGTCGGAAAGACCATTGGGCGCGCGATCAGCGAAGGCCAGCTCCCGGTCTACGTGGAGCGTTTCGGGAACACGATCGACGACATCTTCGTTACCGCCGGCGAGCTGCGCAAGGAACTCGGCGACGACGAGTTCGAGCGCGTACCGCCAGGCGCCATTGGGTTGTACACCTACTACGAGCGCCTCGCTCAGGGCCTCCGCCAGCTCATGTGCGGGAGCCGGAAGTTCTCGCTGGAGTACATTGCCCGCGACGACATCGCCGCGCTCACACGCGAGGCCGCGAACATCAGCGGCATCCCTTACATCACAGAGGTGGATAAGGCCCAAGTGGAGGAGATCCTGAGCAGCTGAGAGTAAGGATGCGCGCGACTGCTTCATCCGAGGCCGGACGTCCCAGTAATCTCCGTGGACGCGGTGGCCCCACGCGCGGGGCCGCCACCTTTCTCTGCAAGAGCAGGGTAAGACGCCCCATCCCTTACGACATGAGGGGTGGGGCGTGTCTTTCTGTCAGTAGAACAGATGGCCTACGGGAGCGCAAAGACATGACAAGCCCCACGTGACGGTGGAGAGGCATCATGGCGAATCAGGACGCGATCGAGGGAATCTGTACGCTCGTCACTCCCCGCGCGCCCTTGTTGCGCGCCCCGCCGCTGGCTTGGCCGGCCGCGAACTTGTCGGTGCGGCGGAGTTCATCATCGTGATTCCGTCTGAACCACCGCGGCCCAGGCGTCCTGCGGAGCGCCGGCGCAGACGGCGCCGCGGCGGTCACGCCCAATTCGACCATGACAGAACCCCTACTCCGCGCCGCTTGTATGAGGCATCGCCGCCGTAGACGAGCGCCGCGCCGCCGGCCGGCTGCCGGGCCAGGTTCCGCCAGTAGTCGAGGTCGGCGAAGAACGACTGGGCCCGCAGGTTTATGCGCCGGTGCAGCGAGACGTGTCGCGGGCGGCGGAGTCCTTTCGAACCGACGCCAGGTGGGCGAACTCGCTTGCATCCCGCCGAGCGCACCTCCTTCGTGGCGCGCCAGACGCCGGATGAGGTCGGGCGGCCGCCGGACGACCCCGCGAATCGCAGCCAAGCGTCGTCTCTCCCGGGCATCGCCAACACAACCAGCGACTTCCAGTGGTGCAGGCTTGCAGTCGACTGAGCGCGAGGAACCGACGGCCGGGCTGATTCCTCGACGAGTTTGGCAGCCGAGCGACTGCGTTGCAGTAACACGAATACTGCCGGCGACCAAGTGGTAATACTACCACAAAACGCGTCAAAATGCGACGATTTGCGAAAAGTGGCGAAATCGCTAAGATGCTGGCCCAAGTTAGACACTTTTGAATGCGAATCGGCCTTGGCGCTGGCGGCAGGGCCGTCTTGCGTCAAAAGTGTCTAACTTGGGTTAAGGCAGAAGCGGCACGAGGTGCGCGACTTGCTGGCCCACGCAGTATACTGGCCATTATGCTCTCGCAGACCACGACGCACACGAGCCTGCTGGCACGACTGGCCGACGGCTCGGACCGGTCGGCGTGGGATGAGTTCCACGAACGCTACGGGGAGTTGATCCAACGCTTCGCCCGTAGCCGGGGGATTCAACCGGCGGACTGCGATGACGTGGCGCAAAACGTCTTGCTGGCACTGACGCGGGCTCTGCCGACTTTCGAATACGATCCAGCCAAGGGCAGCTTCCGCGCCTACCTCAAGGCGACCACCCTGCGCGCGGTGGCGCGGCTCCAGCGGCAGAAACAGCCCGGCGGGCGCCTAGCTGATATTGAGGACAATCTGGATTTGGCCGTGGCGGACACGGACGCCGAGGCGACCTGGGAGGCCGAGTGGCGCGCGTACCACGTGCGCCATGCCTTGCGGCTCCTCGAATCCGAGTTTAGAGCGGCGGAGCTGCGCGCCTTTCAGCGCTACGCGATCGAAGGCCGGGAGGCGCGCGAGACGGCCGCGGCACTACAGATGACGGTGAACCAGGTCTATCAGGCCAAGTCGCGGATCATGAAGCGGCTGACGGAACTGGTGCAGCAGCAGGTCCAAGACGAGGGCTGATGGCCGCCAGGGTAGGCGTATGAGCTCGGGCTGCGACTGGTTCTGCCAGGAGGTCCTGCTAGTGCAGGCCGCCCGCCACAGCGGCTGGACTGCGCCCGTCGAGCCGGCGGTCCCGGGGTTTGCTGGCTGGCAGGAGCTGCGCCGCGGCGGGCAGGGCGTGGTGTACAGTGCCACGCAGCTTTCCACCCGCCGCCGCGTAGCGGTCAAGGTGCTGCTGGCCGGGCCTTTGGCATCTCGGGATCAACTCCGGCGGTTCGACCGCGAGATCGACTTGATTGCGGGCTTCCAGCATCCGCACATCGTGCGGCTGTATGACCGCGGGCTGACCGACCAGGGGCTGCCGTACTACGTGATGGAGTTGATCGACGGAGTGGGGCTGGACGGACGGATCGGTCCGTCCGCGCCGGACCTCCGGTCCGGGCTGGAGCTATTCGCGAAGGTTTGCGAGGCCGTGGGCTATGCTCACCAGCGCGGCGTGATCCACCGCGATCTGAAGCCCGGCAACATTCTGATCGACGGCGCGGGCGAGCCGCACGTGCTGGATTTCGGGCTGGCCAAGAGCATTATGACGGCCGGTCAGAGTTCCTCGGCCCTGGTGAGTCGAACCGGCGACTTCATGGGGTCGCTGCCGTGGTCCAGCCCGGAGCAGGCCGATGGCGTACCAGAGAAGATCGACGCGCGCAGCGACGTGTACTCGCTCGGCGTGGTGCTGTACCAGATGCTCACCGGGCGGTTCCCCTACCCGATCGGCGGTCTGGGCGAGACGATCGAGAACATCCGCAACGTTGAGCCACCCCGGCCCAGCAGCATTGGGTGGCACGGCCGTCCTGGCGGGTGGGGTGGGCGTCCCGCCCGCCAAATCGGAGCCGAGCTCGACGCCATCGTGCTCAAATGCCTGGCCAAGGAGCCCGGGCGGCGCTATGCGAACGCCGGCGAGCTGGCGCAAGACATCCAGCGCTATCTGGCCGCGGAGCCCATCGCGGCCAAGCGGGATTCGATGGCCTACCGGATGCGCAAGCGACTCTGGCGGCATCGCAGAACCGTCATCGTCCTGCTCGCGCTGCCGGTCGTGGCCGGCTTGGCGGCGCTCACCGCGGTCCACAGCTTCCGGAACGCACCCTTACCCACAGCCACCGAGGCGGATGCGCCGGCCAGCGTCTATGACGACGCCGGCCGTTGCCGGGCGACCGAACTAGTCCGGCTGCAACCGTCGGACTGCGCCGCCACGGACAGTTTCGGCTTCTCCGTGGCGATTGACGGCGACACGGCGGTCGTCGGAGCGCGCAGGGACGATGACCTCGGAATGAGCTCGGGCTCGGCCTATGTCTATCAGTTCGACGGCGCGAACTGGGTGCAACGGCAGAAGCTGCTGGCCGGCGACGGCGGTCTCTTGCGCAACTTCGGCTACTCGGTGGCAATCGATGGGGACACGCTCGTCGTGGGGATGTCCGCTACCGTCGAGAACCAGGCGGCCTACGTCTTCGTTTACGACGGCACGCGCTGGGTTGAGCAGGCGAAACTAACGACCACGGACCCGCTCCCGCTCAAGGGATTCAGCCAATCCGTCGCGATTCGTGGTGACACCATCGTGACGGCGCCCCACTTCGGTGAGGCGGGCGACGAGCGCCTGGCCTATGTGTTCGAGCGCGATGACGGGGGGACACCGGCAGACCGGCATGATGATTCTTGGGCTGAGACTGCGCGGCTCACGGCGCCAGGATATCGCGACCCGTCTAACCTCAATCACGGCGTCGCGCTGACCGGCGAATTACTGGTCGTGGCTGCGCCCATGTGGCAGGAATCGGCCGGAGGAGCATTTGTGTTCCGCCGCCAACCCGGCCGTCCCGCCCAATGGGCGTTCGAGACCCGCCTGGTACCCGCCGATCAGCGGCCAGGCGACTCGTTTGGCTACGCGATCACAGCCGACGCGAATCTGATCGCCGTCAGCGCCTACACGGACGGTGAGGTGGCCGAGCAGGGCGGCGCGATTTACGTCTTTCGCCACGACGGCTGGGCGTGGGTCCAGGAAGCCAAGCTCCTACCGTGGGACGTGCGCGGGCGTACCTGGCTGGGCTTCTCCGTTGCCGTGCATGGAGACTTCGTGGTTGGAGGCGCGCCGGGGGACGGTCAAGCGGGCGAACTCTCTGGGGCAGTATACGTCTTCGAGCACGATGGACAGTCGTGGCAAGGGCGTGCCAAGCTGACGACATCCGCTGCGGGCCCGATTGCGGCTGTCGGTGTGAGTGTCGCGTTCGATGGCCGGCACGCGCTGGTCGGCGCGGACCACGGACGTGTGGGCCTGGGCGCAGCGTATCTCTACGCGGGGCTGGCCGACTGCGATCGGAGCGACCGCCTGGATCTCTGCGAAATCGCCGCCGGCGAGGCTGCCGACCGCAACCACAATGGCCGGCCCGACCGGTGCGAGCCCTTCGCGCAGCGGCTGTCGCGCAACACCACGGGCTACCCCGACGACATGTTACTCGGAGCCCCGGACGACCGAACGGGCATCCTCGGCGCGGGCACCGTGGAGTTTGATTTCGATCCGTGGCGGATCATCGACGGCCCCGGCCCCGACTTCAACGTGTACGAACTGAGGACCGGCTACGAGGCCTTCGATCTCATCGATGTGCAGGTCAGCCGCGACGGCAGCTCGTTCGCGAGCCTCAAGGCGTCCGAAGCCGCGGGGGATCCGATTCCCGGCGACGGCATCCGTGGCACGGTGCCGGGGTCCCGTAGGGCCTATGACTTGGCCGCCGCAATGTTGCCCGCGGCGCGATTCGTGCGAATCGTGGGCGTGCGCGCCAAGACACCCGAAGGCGGGGACTTCGACCTGGACGCCGTCGGACTGATCCACTTCGCTTCGCCGCATGAGCGCGCGAGCACCCGTCAGAACGCGAAGCGCTAGCGAGCGCTGCTCAGAACGCGAAGCGCCAGCGAGCTCTCCTCAGAACGCGCAGCGCCAGCGAGCTCTCCTCAGAACGCGAAGCGCCAGCGAGCTCTGCCCAGCGGGCCTTGCGCTCGCTGGCGCTTCGCGTTCCGATTCGGGCGTCGGGGCTATTTTCCGGAAGAAGTCCGCTTCCCACTGCCTAGTTCTCAATGGAGAGGCATTGCCCAGGACTGGGGCACGGATGCAGGCCGGCCCGGGGTAGACGTGCCCATTTCGCAACACAGGAGCCTCAATCATGAGACCAAACGTAGGAACTAAAGCACTCGGTTGGACGATTGCGGGTCTGTTTCTCATGGGGACGGGCTGGGCCCAACCCGAACCCGGGTCCATCGCAGCGTGGGGCGGCTACTCAGAGCTGTGCAACGTGCCGGCGCCGAACTCCGGGTTCATCGCGACCGGCGCGGGGTATTACCACAGTGTCGGCCTGAAGGCCCACGGCTCGGTCGTGGTGTGGGGGGATAACGGCTTGGGGCAATGTAACGTGCCGCTGCCGAACGAGGACTTTGTGGCCGTTGCGGCAGGTATCTTCCATACGCTTGGGGTGAAGGCGGACGGGTCGATTGTGGCTTGGGGGGACAACCAACTTGGCCAGTGCAACGTGCCCTCGCCCAACACGGCGTTCATTGCGGTGGCCGGGGGCGCGTACCACAGTCTCGGCCTGAAAGCGGACGGCTCGATTGTGGCCTGGGGATACAACGGATTCGGGCAGTGCGATGTACCGGTGCCGAACGACGAGTTCATCGCCGTCGCGGCGGGCCATTACCACAGTTTCGGGCTCAAGGCCAACGGCTCGATTGTGGCGTGGGGCTGGAACTTCTACGGCCAGTGCGACGTGCCCGCGCCAAACGAGGGCTTCGTGGCGGTCGCCGCGGGCGGCTACCACGGCCTTGGCCTAAAAACCGACGGCTCGATCGTGGCGTGGGGCGACAACTCCGCGAGTCAGTGCAGCGTTCCGCCGCCGAACGAGGGCTTCGTGGCCATAGGGGCTGGCACCTCTCACAGTCTCGGCATCAAGTTCGGTGGCACAACCGTAACATGGGGACAGAACTTCTTCGGCGAAGGCAACGTGCCGCCGCCGAACAGCGGCTTCGTGATCGTCGCCGGAGGCAACCTCCACAGTGTGGGCCTGAAGAGCGACGGCTCGATTGTGGCCTGGGGCGACGACTACCTGGGCCAGTGCGATGTCCCCGCGCCGAATGCGGACTTCACGGCCGTTGCAGCGGGCGTTTATCACAGCCTGGGCCTGAGAGCCGATGAGTCGATCGCCGCGTGGGGCAAGAACCATGCTGGCCAGTGCGAGGTGCCCGCGCCAAACACGGGGTTCGTCGCAGTCGCGGCGGGCCAAGCCCACAGTCTGGGCCTGAAGGACAGTGGCTCGATCGTGGCCTGGGGAAACAACGTCTCCGGCCAATGTGACGTGCCGGCGCCGAACAGCGACTTCGTGATGGTCGCCGCCGGCTACTACCACAGTCTGGGCCTCAAAGCCGACGGCTCGATCGTGGTGTGGGGAGACAACTACTACGGCCAGTGCAACGTCCCGGTGCCAAACACCGACTTCGCCGCGGTCGCGGGTGGCGCGGTGTTTAGCCTCGGTCTGAAGGTAGATGGGTCGATCGTGGCCTGGGGGTCCATCACCTACGTGCCCCCACCAAACACGGACTTCGTGGCCATCGCGGCCGGGAGCTACCACAGTCTCGGCCTGAAGGCCGACGGCTCGATCGTGGCGTGGGGGTGGGAATTCTATGGGGAGTGCAGCGTCCCCGCGCCGAACATCGGCTTCGTCGCACTCGCGGCGGGCTACGGCCACAGTCTGGGTCTGAAGTCCGACGGCTCGATCGTGGCGTGGGGGCTCAACGCGCACGGGCAGAGCACCGTGCCGGCGCCGAATACCGGCTTCGTCGCGCTCGCGGGCGGCTTCCTGCACAGTCTGGGACTGAAAAGCCACCCCGGCGACCTGAACTGCGACGGCATCGTGGATTTCGACGACATCAACCCGTTCGTAATGGCCCTCAGCGATCCGGCGGGCTATCCGGCGGCGTACCCGCGTTGTTTTCGCGTCAACTCCGATTGTGACGCCGACGGCGACGTGGATTTCGACGACATCAACCCCTTTGTGGCGCTGCTGTCCGGGTGATAGCACCCCACCAACGCACGTGTAACCACAATTGGAGAGAATCACATGAAAACCCGTCTTGTGCTGGTTGTTGCGTTGGCGATGGCCGGCGCACTCGTCGCTGCGAACGGCCAATCGCCTGTGGGAACCGCGTTCACGTATCAGGGGCAGCTCAAGGAAGCCGGCGCGGGGGTCAACGAGTTTGCCGACTTCAAATTCAGTCTCTGGGACGCCCTCGCCGGCGGCAGTCAGATCGGAACGACGCAGAATGTCTACAGCGCCGAGGTAGCGAACGGGCTCTTTACAGTCTGGCTTGAATTCGGGTCGGGGGCATTTGCCGGCGAGGCGCGCTACCTGGAGATCGAGGTCCGCGTTCCGGCGGGCAGCGGGTCCTACACGCTGCTCACGCCGCGGCAGGAGCTGACGGCTGTGCCGTACGCGTTATACGCCCTGAACGCCCCCGGCGGGGGCGGCGGAACGGTCACGTCCATCAGCCAGGCCACCGGCATCCTTCTGACGCCCAACCCTCTTACGACGACGGGCACGGTCGGGATAGACCCGGCTGTGGTACCACAGCTCGCCGCGGCGAATATATTCACCGGCGCCCAGACGTTCAGTAACCCGGCGAACTCGTTCACCGGCTCGGGCGCCGGCCTGACGGCCCTCAACGCCTCCAACCTGGCCGGCGGCACCGTGCCCAACGCCCGGTTGTCCGGAACCTACGCCAGCGCCCTGACTCTCTCCAACGCGGCCAACAGTTTCACGGGCAGCGGCGCGGGATTGACGGCCCTCAACGCCTCCAACCTGGCTAGCGGCACCCTGGCCGACGCCCGGTTGTCCGGAACCTACGGTAGCGCCCTGACGCTCTCCAACGCGGCCAACAGTTTCACGGGCAGCGGCGCGGGATTGACGGCCCTCAACGCCTCCAACATCGCCTCCGGCACGCTCGCCGACGCACGCCTTTCGGCCAACGTCGCGCTGCTCAACAACGCCCAGACGTTCTCGGGCACCAAGACCTTCTCGGCGGCGCCGTGGTTCACCGGCGCCGGTTCGCCGTTCGCGGTGACCGGGACCGGGCTGGTGTGGAACCTCAACGCCGATCTGCTCGACGGGCAGACCGGGGCGTTTTATCAGAACGCCGACAACCTTAACGCGGGCACGTTGCCGAGCGCGCGGTTGTCGGGGACGTACAGCAACGCGCTGACGCTCAACAACGCGGCCAACAGTTTCACGGGCAGCGGTTCGGGGCTGACCGCGCTAAACGCCTCAAACATCACCAGCGGCACGCTCGCCGCAGCCCGTCTTTCCGTGCCGCTCACGCTGAGCGGGACGAGCGTTACGCACATCATCCGCGGCGAGAACGCCTCGACGTTCGGTGCGTCCGCCGGCGTCGTCGGCTTGTCGACCGCCGCCACCGGCATCACCTACGGCGGGCGGTTCGAGAGCGCCAGCACGAACGGGTACGGCGTCTACGGCGCCGGCACCACCATTGGCGGGTTCTTCGAGAGCGCCGGCACGTCCGGCTGGGGCGTCTACGGGCTGGCCAACGCCGCCAGCGGCACCACCTACGCCGGGCGGTTCCAGAACGCCAGCACGTCCGGGCTCGGCGTCTACGGCTGGGCCACCGCCGACACCGGCACCACGTATGGCTTGTACGGGCGGAGCGACAGCACGGACGGGCGCGGCGTCGTCGGCTTGTCCACCGCCGGCACCGGCACCACCTACGGCCTGTACGGGCAGACCGGCAGCACAGACGGTCGCGGCGTCTTCGGCTGGGCCACCGCCGCCACTGGCACCACCTA
>JAGVEP010000438.1 GCA_020058145.1 Phycisphaerae bacterium
CGGTCGGCGGCGACTTGAGCCGGCTGGACAGTGCCGCGACGCCGCCTCTGGTCAAAGCGGGCCCCGAATGGTGCCGGGCCCAACGCAGCCAGCGAAAGACGAGTACCAGCAGGTTGTCCGCCGCGAGCACTATGCCGCCCACCGCGGCCAGAATGAGCAGCAGTGCCGTCCCGAGCCGGTCGCAGGCCGGCAGGATGACGGCGCGCAGTGCGCTCCCGACGACTCCGCCGGCCCCGCTGATCAAGAAGCGTTCGGGGTCCTCGAACACCCAGGCGCCGGCGGTCGCGGTCGCCGCGCAGATCAGCAGCACGCCCAGGAACCGCAGCCACAGGTCGTTCAGCCGGCCGGGCCGCGCCGCCGCAAGAACCGCGGCGTGCAGGAGAAAGACGAGCGGGTACGTGGCGAGACCGAAGTAGTAGAACGCCTGGTAGGCCAGCCAGGCGCCGACCACGCCGCACAAGTTGCGTGGCGGTGCATTCAGCGGCCAGACGCAGGTTGACGGCGGGTCGGCGATATTGAAGCTTAGCACCGCCGCCCAGGCGAACAGGCACGCCAGCCAGCCGAGCACGACGCAGCAGAACCGCAGCGCTGCCTGCCGCTCGTCCGTGCGCGACGTGCCGACCATCCCTGCTCGCTCCATACGCCAAGTCCGGAGTTCGCGGCCTCAGGTTCGGGACACGACTCCCGAGCCCCGCGCCGCCCACGCCGGGTCCCCAATCGTGGATGATATCGCCTTTCGCGGGCGTATGCGATATTGTACTCCCGCCCGACGGAGAAGGTTCCAGCGTATGCCGCGCCGCAACGTTATGTCCGACCCGCTTGCCCGGCTGGGGTCCGGCGTGAGCAGCGCGCTCGCCCGCTTCTTCCTCAATTTCGGGCGGTTCTGGGTCTTCAGCGGCCACGCCATCGAGTTCATTCCGGTTGAGCTGGTCGGTCTGCGTGGCTGGCGGCGGCTGTTGCCGCAGTGTTTCTACATCGGTACGCGCTCCGTACCCGTCATCATGATGACCGGGACGTTCATCGGCATGGTGCTGATTGTCCAAGGTTGGGCGCAGTTCGACGCGGCCGGGTTGACCGACCGGCTCGGCGCCATCGTGGTTACGTCGCTGTGCCTGGAACTCGGACCCGTGCTCGCCGGCGTGATGCTGGCCGGCCGCGCCGGCGGCGCGCTGACCGCCGAGCTCGGCACCATGAACGTGACCGAGCAACTGCTCGCGCTGCGTTCGATGGGCGCCGATCCGATTCGCCACCTCGTGACGCCGCGGTTCCTGGCCTGCCTGACGCTCGCGCCGCTGCTGACCTGCTACGCGAACCTGATGGGCACGCTCGGGGCCTTTGTCGTCTACGCGGGTGTCTACGGCGGCGACACCGAACCGTTCTGGTACTGGATCACCCAGACCGTCCAGGTTTGGGATTTGGGCAGCGGCCTGTTCAAGTCGCTGTTCTTCGGCGGCGCGATCGGGCTGGTCAGTTGCTACAACGGCTTCCATTGCGACCCCGGCGCCCAGGGCGTCGGCCAGGCCTGCACGCAGAGCTTTGTCATCAGCTTCATCCTGATCCTCATGCTCGACCTCTTCCTCGGCCTCGTGCTCAACGGTCTGTACGACGTGTGGTACGGGTTCCGCCCGCTGATTTGAAGGCTGCAGCATGTCCGACAACGATGGACCGATCATCGAGCTGCGTGGGGTGAGCAAATCCTTCGGCCGCCAGCACGTGCTCGACCAAATCAACCTCGCGATCGAGACCCGCAAGAACACGGTCATCATCGGCCGCTCCGGCACCGGCAAGAGCGTACTGCTCAAGCACATCGTCGGGCTCTTGAGGCCCGACCGTGGGGAGGTGTACTTCGAGGGCCAGCAGATTGACC
The DNA here is from genome assembly GCA_020058145.1 of Phycisphaerae bacterium. Classification (GTDB taxonomy): domain Bacteria; phylum Planctomycetota; class Phycisphaerae; order UBA1845; family Fen-1342; genus JAGVEP01. The sequence goes on from JAGVEP010000438.1 coordinate 1,868, forward strand.
GGCTCAGTGAGGCCGCCTGGGTCCCGATCCGCCAGCAGATTAGCTGCGTGTTCCAGCTCAATGCCCTCTTTGACTCGATGACCGTGCTGGAAAACGTCGCTTTCCCGATGACCGAAAACCGCCGCGGGCGGCTCGACCGCGACCGCGTCCGCGAGCTGGCGCGGCGCTGCCTGGAAATCGTCGGCCTCGCCGGATTCGATCCGAAATACCCCGCCCAGCTCTCCGGCGGCGAGAAGAAACGGGTGGCCATCGCCCGTGCGATCGCGATTGACCCGCCGCCGAAGGTGATCCTCTACGACGAACCCACCGCCGGACTTGATCCGCAGCGCTCCGACGTGATCAACAAGCTGATTCGGCAAATGCAGGCGACGGTTGACGTGACGGGCGTGGTCGTCACCCACGACATGAAGACCGCCGCCGAGGTTGGCGACCGGGTGTTGATGTTGTATAGCGGCCACTTTATCGCCGACGGTACGCCCGCTGAGGTATTGCGCGCGCAGGACCCACGCGTGCGGCGATTCGCGCAAGGCACCGCGGAGCCAAGCGACATCTCGAGTCTGCTGGCGGAACAGGAATGACGCCCAAGAATAACTCGCTCGCAAGCCCTCTGGCACGTCCTAGTGCTCCGTCAGGTTTGAACTGACGGATGAAGTTGGCCCTCCTTGTTTCAGTGGCGGGAGGTCCGCCCAGGCAAGGAGGCCCACGATGGTCAAGAAGTACTTCGTAACGCTCACGGAGGAGGAGCGGCAGTCGCTGGAGCGGCTGGTTTCTTCGGGCCAGGCGGCGGCGCGAAAACGAACGCACGCCCGCGTCTTGCTGAAGGCCGACAGCGGCCCGGGCGGACCGGACTGCGACGCTGGGGAAGTTTGTGAAACGCTGGAAGTGAGCCGCCGACGTCAGCGGTGGACCAGGTCGATGAGGCCATCAAGCTGCACAATGCGGTCCCGCAGGGCTTGTCGTCGGCAGTTTTCACGACGCACATGCTCGAGGCCGAGCGGTTCCTGGCACATTCTGGCAGCGATTGCGGCATTGCCAACGTGAACATCGGCACCAGCGGCGCTGAAATCGGCGGCGCCTTCGGCGGCGAAAAAGAAACCGGCGGCGGTCGCGACTCCGGCTCCGATTCCTGGAAGGCCTACATGCGCCGGCAGACGAACACGATCAACTGGAGCACGGAACTGCCACTGGCGCAGGGGATCAAGTTCGGAGATTGACGGTTCCCCGTTGGAGCGGGCCGGCATACAATCCGCGTTATGGACGGCCCCGGCCCAGTTCGCACGGCGTACCTCGACTACGTGGCGCGCTGCCGCCAAGTATTCACGCCGTTTGCGCCGATCGAGTTGCCGGAGTTCTTCGCCGGACGGAAGGAGACCATCGACGATATCCACGGTGAGCTCCAAGCCCCCGGGCGGCAGGTCGCGGTCTACGGCGAGCGTGGCGTCGGAAAGACGTCACTGGCCCTGCTGCTTTATTTTTTCGCTGGCTACGATGACGAGCAAGTGCATATTTTCCGCTGTCACGATGGTGTCACCTTTGACGACATATGGCGCGCCCTCCTGACCAATGCGGGTCACTTGTTCGGTGTGAACGGGGCGCAGGCAGAGTCGGCGCACTCGGGAGAAGGCCGCCTCGGACCTGTTGGCGGGAGTCTCTCGCGCCGCACGACAGTCAGCTTCCGGGCCGTTCGCGATGCTCGAGCGATCACGCCGGGTCGAATCCTGGAGACCTTTCAGAGGGTGCGGAAGCTGCTAATCATCGACGAGTTTGATCGCGTGCAGGACGCGCAGACGAAAACCCGCATGGCCGAGTTGATCAAGCACTTCTCCGACGCCCGCAGCGAGACGAAGATCGTGGTTGTCGGCGTCGCCGAGACACTCAATGAGCTAATCGGCCAACACGAGTCGCTGAGCCGGTCGCTCGCGCAAATCGGACTCAAACACATGGCCGAGCCTGAGCTCGCAGACATCATCGAGCGCGGCTCGCAGCGGACAAGTGCGAAGTTCGATTCCAGCGTGGCGCTTCGGATTGTGCGCCTCGCCGATGGCTTTCCACACTTCGTCCATTTACTCTCCCTCTATGCATCACTGTATGCCGGCGAATGCCTGCACGCGGCGCCCCCGGGCTCGCCACACGTTGGCGACCGAGAGTATCATTTGGGCTTGAAAAGCGCGATTGGGAAATCGGAGCACTCGTTGCAGGAAGCCTATGAGTCAGCCGTGATCACCACCCGGCGGAAGTCTGACATCTACGAACTGACGTTGAGAGCCATGGCGCTGTCTGAGGCGCGCGACGTTCAAGTGCGCGAATTGGCCAAGCATGCGTCATACCTTGCCCGCAGCGAACTTCGCCCCGAGAAATTCAGCAATGCCCTGGGGGAGCTCGTGAAGGAGGAGCGGAGCAGAATCCTCACAAAGGTGCGTGACGGCTACTACAAGTACACGAACCCGCTCATGAGGGCGTACATTCGCTTGCTGCTGGAGTTTGACAACCGGACGCAGCATGGTGGGCAGTTGGAGTTCCAGTACATGCGGGGCGCTTAGCGCACGCGGCCCAGGCGTGTTCGCGGCAAGAAAAGCGAAAGGGCGGCGGTCGCGACTCCGGCTTCGCTTCCTGGAAGGCCTGCACCTGCCGGCAGACGAATACGATCAACCGGAGCACGGAACTGCCACTGGCGCAGGGGATCGAGTTTGGAGACTGACAGCGGAGAGCGCACATGCTCTAGAGAAGCCGGCGGCAAGGCCACCGTCGGCGTCTTGTTCTTCAGCCCCCCCCCCGCCGCATTCCCGACCCGGAGCATTGCCAATGCTCTCGGCGCTGGACTGCGCTCCCCCTTCAGGGGTACTGCCGCGGCTACCACGACTTTCGGAGCGTCCCATGGACGTCCTCGCCGCCATCAAGACCCGCCGTAGCGTGCGATCGTATTCGCCACAGGCTATCCCGCCGGAGGTGCTGGAGCGGTTGAAGTACGCCCTGCGGGCCGCGCCGTCGGCGTGTAACCTCCAGCCGTGGCACTTCATCCTGGTCTTCGAGCCGGCAGGCCGAAGAAAATTGGCGGAGGCGTCGTTCGATCAGCTCTGGATCGCCGACGCGCCGCTCATTGTCGTGGCCTGCGGCCTGCCCGAGCGCGCGTACCAGCGCATGGGCGGTCACGGCAACAGCGTCGACATCGACGTGGCCATCGCGCTCGATCACCTCACGCTCGTGGCCGTCGCCGAAGGCCTCGGAACCTGCTGGATCGGCGCGTTCGAGGAGTCGCGGGTCAAGCGGCTGCTCGAAATCCCCGCGAGCGTGAAGGTCGTCGCGCTGACGCCCGTCGGTTACCCCTCGGCGTCCGATTTGAACTCGCCGCTCGACGAAGGCCGGCGGAAACCGCCCCACGAGATCTTCAGCACGGATCGCTACGCGGCGCTATAGACACCCTGTGTGCGCCGCGCACAGGGCCACGCCTATTTCATATACTGCGGCGTCCAGGCTTCGTCCTTACCGTTGCTCGACCACTGCGAATTCTCGCCGTCGAAGCCGACGCTGCCGTCGGGGTTCAGTTGGTACCCGAGTTGCGCCAGCGTGTATCCGGCCGCGTGCCCGTCCAGCCATAGCACGTTGCCCAGTCCGCGATGCCGCGTATCGACCGCCGTCCGATGATCCGGGAAGCCGGCCATCTCACCGTTAGTAGGGTCCACGCGCGGCGGATCGAGATTGAAGCCCTCGCCGCCGACGTTCTCCGCGTCATCGGGACCCCCGTGCTGGGGGTCGTTGGCATACGGCCCGCGGTTCGCCGGGGCAAACGTCGCGGCCGTGCCGAGCGCGTCGGCCACCGTCACGACCCGACTGGTGAAACGCACCTTGGTGAGCTGCACCGGCCAGTTCTTGTACGACGTCTCCTCCGCGGTCAACAGCCGCGAGTTCCCCAGGAATTGGTAGTTGTAGCCATAGCATGCGTTTTTCTCGTCCGTCCACTCCGGCACGCTCGGGCAGACATAGACCGGGTACGAGTAGTCCTGACGGTCGCCGGCTTGCCCGTGGATATCAACGTAGTCCTTGCACCCGGCCGGATCGTCGAACGGCGGCGCGCCGACCGCCCCGCTCATCATCGCCAAAAACGTCGGACGGTACTTGTGACGGCCGTAGATCATCGCGTACGGGTCGCAGAGCTGGCCCGTGAACTTGGGCAGCCGTCCCGGCGGCAGGACGTCGCGGTTCTCGCTCCAGTAGATGGTCATGCCCTGACCAAGGACCCGCAGGTGTGTCAGGCACACGCTGGCACGCGCCGCCTGCCGCGCCCCGGACAACGCCGGGAGCAGGATGCTGATAAGCAGTCCGATAATGGCGACAACGACCAGCAATTCAATTAGCGTGAAACCCCTAAATGGACGTGCGCGAATCGGCGGCGCCTGTCCGAGCCGCGAGCGCAAGCTCGCGGACACACTTCCGACCGCTCGCGCGGTCGGCTCGGATCTGCGC
>JAGVEP010000327.1 GCA_020058145.1 Phycisphaerae bacterium
AAACACAACAGGCCCGGACTCGGGTGCGGCACAACTTGGAATGCCCACGCGCGTTCGCTTTTGCGCACCCGGGCGTGCCAAACCCACACCGAACATATTCAACCGGGGAGTTTCCCGGACTTTCGGGACGTGCTCATGGCGTCGGAACATCTCGAACCAGCCCGCTTCCGCCCCCGACACCCGGGAGAACCGTGAAAATGTCGGGCGCGAAAGGGGCTTGGCGCTGTACAATGGCCTTGCACCGCCCGGCAGCAGAGCCGGGCAAGGTCATCTGGGAAAAACGTCGGATGAACAGTCAGGCACAGCATAACCTCGCGCCGCCGGCGCGCCAGTCGAGGAGCCACACGTGAACTTCGCCAAAGGCACTGTCGCAACGACCATCGGAATCCTGGCCCTGGTTGCCGCAGCCTGTATCTCGGGCTGCCCAACGGGGTCCGCGCCCACCGACGGCACGCTTGAAACGACCGCGCCGACGCTCGATCTCTCCGCGGGCGGCACGATCGCGGCCGGCGCCGGTGTCACGATCCAGGCGCTGCCGAACAGTGCCCTGGGCGAGATTGCGGTGTTGGCCACGGCGACGGGGGCCGCGGGCGAGCAGAACGAAGACGGTCGCGTTTGCTCGCTGGAGTACGAAATCACGGCGACGGGCTTGACGAACAAAGTGCTCACAGCGCCGCTGTTGGTGACGCTGCCGGTCGACGTGGCGGTCCTTCCATCCCCCGTCGATCCCTATGCGTTCTACATTGAGACATTCGACGAGGGCACCGGGACCTGGATTCCGGCGACGGGGCGAATTCCATACGACGCGGCGGCCAGCACCGTCACGTTTCCGACGGCGCATTTTTCGAAGTACCGGGTATTCCACGTCGGCTTAATTTCGGAGGGCGAACTGAATTACCTGGACGGGAACAACACGTCGCTCAACAAATACACGTACTCGTCGGACCACTGTGTGATTGTGTACTATCTGCCGGCCACTTTCGGGCAGAGTTCGAAACACGTGGTGGTGGACAGCACGACCTGGGGTCCCGTCGGGGGCGGGCACGCCACCGAAGCCGGAGTGCCGGACTACATCGAGGACCTCGCCTTCGCCCTCGACCAGGCGCACGACTACTTGCTCGGCCTGAAGGTGGGCGAGCAAGCCGTGTTTGACGATCCGGGCCGAGTGACGTGCGAAGTGATGTCCATCCCGGACGCCTCCGGCAAGTTCTCCTGGTGGGAGGACAACCTGATTCGCATCCGGCCGCGGCTGGACAATTTCAATGAGCTGCAGGGCACCGTGGCCCACGAGCTGACCCACCTGTTCTGCACGCAGCACTACAACTTCGCGGGGGCGGTGTCCAACCGCTGGTTCTTCGAAGCGGTGGCCAATTGGTGGGCCGTCCGGGCCTGCCAACTGGGGCGGGCCGATATGTTGACCGCTTTTCGTGACGGCATCTCCACGTTCATTGCCGAGCCGTTGGATACGGCGAGCGAAGGCAGCATGTACGCCGCGGCCGATTTTCTGTACGCGCTCACCAATGCCGTTCCGGGCTTTGGTGCTGCCAACGTCATTCTCGCCAACCAGTCGTCCGACCTGCTGGCGCTGGAGCAGGTGCTCACCAATTTGAATGTACCTTTGCGGGACATATTCACGCAGTACGTCCAGCAGAATTGCGTGGGAACCTACGACTTGGCGCCGGGGTATTTGAAGTTCAGCAAGCGGCTGACCACAGTCGAACTCGGCTGGCGGCACGAATTCACCCAGAACCACTTGTCCGGGCACTTCGTCGAGCTGAGTTGCGAAGAGGCCATCGACGGCTTGCTCGTCGCCGCCTCCACTTGCGGCAGTTCCGCCCTCCCATTCAACCACTATTCGTACGCCGACACCTCGCCCGCACCGGCGCGTGGCGACGTGAACACGTATCTGGAAGTCTCCGACGCCCTGCAAGCCGCGCTCGCCGTGCCGCACTTCGGCAAGAAGGGCACGGCCGGCGTGCAGTACTCGGTCTTCCGGCAGGTGTCCGTCAACCCCCACACGGGTACCGACCAGGATGACGTGGCCTGCGGCGCGGACTACTACCTGCTCGAACCGCCCCCGCTCAGCACCGGCGCCTGGCCGACGAACGGCGTAGCGTGGGTTTTCGCCGCGTCGAACATCGATCCGTCGTACCTCAGCGGATTCAACGTCTTCTTGAACAACACGAAGATCAACGACACTCTGATTCCGTTCACAGGCGAGCAATCGTATTCGTACACGAGCGCGGCCAACCCCATCACGTCACGCACCGGCGTGACGGTCACGATCGTGGACAAGTTCGGCCATGAATGGCCGGAGCTGCAGGGGACGCTCCAGTCCCTGGATATCCCCGAGGAGACGAACCTGTTCTGGTACTGGCACTGGGACACTCCACGGCTCACGATGGTCACGTCCGGCAGTGTGACCCCGACGGGCCTGACGACCGGCGTGCGCGACCCACGCACGGCGGAGCAGATCAGCGCGGACGACCAGAAATGGTCCCTGTACGGAATCTCGGACATGCGCATTTTCACGGCTGAGATCTCCGGCCCCTCGGCGGAACTCAATTTCCGCGTGCAGGAGTCACCCGATTCCGGCACGGGAAGCTATACCTGGCTCTCTGGCATGCGCGAGGACCATACCTACACCGTGACTTCGCGGACCTATTTGCTGGAGACCCTGGATGCCAACGGCAATGTGATCGAGACCGTGCCGGCCTCCAGCGGCCAGTTCAAGAAGGCCCTTGCCCGCGGGGACGGCGTGTCGACGGTCCGCGTCAAATGGACAACGCAAGTCACCGACTCATATACCAAAACTTACGCGAATGGCACTACGACCTCGGTCGTCGAGTGGCCGACGGTCGACGGCTATGCGCTCATGCTGACGGTGACGTACAAGTAGCGACGCTGCCGCGCAGGTCGCCGCCCGGGCGAATATTGCTCAGCGCTTCAGTCTGCGGTGGGCCGTGCTGCTCCGTGAGCAACTC
>JAGVEP010000386.1 GCA_020058145.1 Phycisphaerae bacterium
CTTCGAGCACCTCGCATCGCTGACGGAGGGGCTGCGCAGCCCGGCGCGCATCGCCATCACGCCCGACGGGACCGTCCTGGTGACCGATCCCTCTTACGGGCACGTGGCACGCTTCGATTCGTCGGGCCAGGCGCTCCCGGCGTGGTCGGTCGCGGGACGGCCGCTGGGGATCGCGGTGCACCCTGATCGTGCGCGCATCATTCTCTCCCTGCGCGGGAAGGCGCAACCCGTCATATACAACTACGCTGCCGCCGGCGACACGCTTCAACTCGTCGAGCAGGCCTTGGGCGACGGAGCGGTGCCCTTCGTCCAACCCACGGATATCGAGATCGCGCCGGACACGGGCGACATCTACGTGGTCGATGGCCAAGCCGACCGCGTGTTCCGCTTCACCTCCGCCGGCGAGCTGTTCGCCGAAATCGGCGGGCGCGGCACGAGCGCAGGCCAGTTCAAGTATCCCAGCGCGCTCACCATCGACACACCGCGGCACCTGCTGATTGTCGCGGACCAGGACAACTGGCGCGTGCAAGTGCTCGACCCGTCGGGACGGTTCCTGGGGCAGTTCGGCGAGCGCACGAAGCCAGTCGGGGACGAATCCGTAGCCTGGCTGCCGCGTTCCCTGGGTCTGGCGGTCGACCCGGCGGGAAACATCTATGTCGCCGATGCGTTGATGGCGGCGGTCAGGGTCTTTGACGCAGCCGGAACGGACTTGGGGGAATTCGTCGGCTACGGCAGCGGTCCGGGGGACGTGTGTACGCCCAGCGACCTCGCCATCAGCGCCGACGGCACGCGGCTGTACGTGGTCAGCAGCGGCACTTCCAGCGTGCAGGTATACGCCATTCCGTCGCGGCTGACCGAATCCAGCAGCACTCACACATGGGATGGAACCTTCGCGGGTCCGTTCAAGCAGCCGCTGCCGGGATACTCCGCGGACTGGCAGGGCCACCAGATCGACGGACAAACCGTCTGCAAACGGTGCCACGGACTGACGGGCCAACCGGGCGAACATCTGGGCACCGTTGAAGGTCAAGCCGTGCTGTGCCTGTCTTGCCACGCCGCAGTTGGTCAGGCTCTGGCGGCACCGCTTCACCCGCTGGACGTAGCTGATCCGTTTGGCACCAATCCGGCCGCGCCCGACGCCCGCGGCGTTTCACATGCCTGGGGCGTGCCGGCCACCAACCCCGCTGCGGCGTCGGTGGGGCCCAGCGCTGGCGGAGCGCTGGCGCGCTATGTCGCGAACGGCCTAATCAAATGCACCACGTGTCACAACCCGCATGACAGCGAATCCGGCGCCCCCTACCTGCGCGTCAACAACGCGCACGACGCGCTGTGCAGAGAATGCCATCGCACGCTCGACTCGGGTTCCGGTCAGCGCGGTCTACATCCGGTCAGTCGGCCGTATCCCGGGCCAGTGGGCGAGTTCCCCGCAGCCGGCGATCTCATTGTCCCGCTCAATAACGGTCGGCTCGACTGCACGACGTGTCACGCTGTCCATGCCGCGGACTCTGGCCACGCGAATGGCGGCGCCGGTGACGGCAAGCTGCTGCGGGCAGCCAACGACGGCACGCTCTGCACGACCTGCCACACGCAGCATGCCAACCACAGCGTGCGGGGTGGTTGGCAGCCGACCTGCACCGATTGCCACGAGGTTCATGGCCCCGACAATCCCAACCTCGCGCTCGTGGCCCAACAGATTCGCGGCGCGGCTGTGACCTTCCTTGATGACAACAACCGTGACGACCGGCGCGACGACTTCGTCCACATGGACCGCACACCGCCGGCTTACGATGGCCTCTGCCAGGTGTGCCACACCGCGACGCAGCACTACCGCAACGCTCCAGGCAGCGAAGATGTCCATTTCCGGAACCTGAAGATGGTCTGCACCGACTGTCACCAGCACCGCTTCGGGTTCCTGCCGTACTGCGTCGGATGCCATGACGGCGGGTTCGGACTCGGGTTTCGGGTTTCGGGTCTCGGGTTTCGGGTTTCGGAGTTCGGAGTTCGGAGTTCGAGACCCGCAACCCGAGACCCGTTTTTTCCTCCTCTCTGTGCCTCTGTGCCTCTGTGGTGAATCACATCTTGCCGGTTTGACAAAACGCCGGCTGGCAGTGAAATATGGCGGGCGCCGCGCCGGCACTCGGTGTGCCCAAAGCCCAAAGAGGGCTGCCAAGAGGCGACCACCTGCAGATGGTTCGAGCTTAATTATGGAACTCCCCAGACCGGTCAGGATGGACCGCGCGACCGCGCGCGGCGGATGGGAATATGGTCATCTCGGCGCGGCGGTCGCGCTCGGCATCGCGCTCGCTGCGGCTGCCCACGGGCAAGACAGCCCCAACGAGGCCAAAAACCGGCGCTGCCTGAACTGCCACGGCCAACGGCGGATCGTCACGATCTCCGACGAAGAGCGCGGGGCCATGGTCTCGTCGCCGCCGGCCAAACCCCGCCGAGATCCGAACGCGCTGCTGGTCGACCCGGAGCGCTTTGGCCGCAGCGTGCATGCCCGGCTGGCCTGTCAGGACTGTCACCCCGGGCCCGCGGACCTGCCGCACGCGCCCAAGCTGCCGCCGCCGAAGTGCGCTGGGTGCCACGCCACCCAGGCCGAGCTATACATGCGCGGGATACATGCCGAGGCACTGGCCGAAGGACGCTCCGACGCGCCGCACTGCTGGGATTGCCATGGCGGACACGATGTTCTGCCGCCCACCACGCGCGAATCACGGACTTACCCGCTGAACATAGTCACCGTCTGCAGTGGTTGCCATGAGCGCCACGCGGACTCGCCGAGCGTGCAGGTTACCGGCAAGGACCTGGTCCTCCGTTTCCTGGACAGCGTACACGGGCGGGCCGTGCTGGAAGCCGGCCTGACCGTGGCCGCGGTGTGCCCCGACTGCCACCGGGCGCACGAAATCCGGCCCTCGCGCGAACCCGAATCCAGCGTACACCGCAACCATGTGCCCGGAACCTGCGGCCGGTGCCACGTCGGCGTTGCCGAGGTCTACGCCGACAGCATCCACTCGCGTTTGCGTCACCAGGGAGCCGAGGGTGAGCGGGTCCCGGTGTGCACGAGCTGCCATACCGCCCACCGAATTGCACGCGTGGAGACGCCGTCCTTCTCCCGTGACATCGTCGAGGAGTGCGGGGAGTGTCACGCGAACCTGTACGCGACCTATCGCGAAAGCTATCACGGGCAGGTCAACCGCCTGGGCTATCGGCGGGCCGCGCGGTGCAGTGATTGCCACGGGGCACACGACGTCCGGCCGGTGGGCGACCCGCGTTCCCGGCTGTCCGCCGCGAACAAGCTGCCAACCTGTCAAAGCTGCCACCAGGGTGCCCCGCCGAAATTTGCCCAATTTATGCCCCATGCGGACTACCGCGACCGCCAGAGCCAGCCGCTGCTGTACGCGGTCTGGCTGTACTTCATGATTCTGATGAGCGGTACCTTCGGCTGCTTCGGCCTGCACTCGATCTGCTGGTGGATTCGCTCCGTTGTCGAACACGTGCGGCTGAAACGGCAGGCCCTTGACATGCCGGCGGCCTGTCAAGGGCAGGGGCATACGCCGCCCACGGCCGGTACGGAGCCCGGCCGCTACATGCGCTTCTGCCGCGCTGACCGGGTGACACACGCGCTCGTGATCACCAGCTTCATGGGCCTGACCATTACCGGGCTGCCCCTGAAATTCAGCGACCAGCCTTGGGCGCTGCTACTCGCCGACGCGCTAGGCGGCGGCAACATCGCCGGCATCCTGCACCGCATGTTCGCGACGATCATGCTCCTCTACGTCTTTATTCACCTTGTCCGTGTCGCGGGCTGGGCGCGCGCGCAACTCAAATCCGGCCGCCGGGCGTGGCTGTTCGGGCCGGACTCGCTGCTGCCACGGCTCAAGGACTTGTGGGACCTGCGGGACATGCTCAAGTGGTTCTTCGGGCGCGGCCCCTTCCCGCGCTTCGACCGCTGGACTTATTGGGAGAAGTTCGATTACCTGGCCGACGCCGCCGGGACCGTGATCATCGGTGGCTCGGGCCTGGTGTTGGCGTTCCCGCTCGTGGCCAGTTATTTCTTGCCTGGCTGGCTGTTCAACGTGGCCATGATCATCCACGGGTATGAGGCGTTGCTGGCGATCGGCTTCATCTTCACGATCCACTTCTTCAACGCGCACCTGCGGTTGGAGAAGTTCCCGGCGGATACGGTGATTTTCACCGGGCAGATCTCGCAGGCCGAGATGCGGCACGAGCGGCCACTCCAGTACGAGCGCTTGCAGGCCACTGGGACGCTGGCGGAGTGGGCGGCGCCGGCGAAACCCCATTGGCGGCATGTGGCCGCGACCGTCGTGGGCACAGTCCTGTTGCTGATCGGGCTGACGCTGATTGTCCTGATCATCTGGGCAGGCTTAACGTCGGCGCGCGGCTGAGAACAGTGCGCCGGGGTCTGGCTGCCAAGTCCTGGACACAGCAGCACAGCAGACCGCGAGGAGGATGAGCGCAGTGGAAGGACAGACACCGCCGCCGTCCGACACCACGGGTGCCACGCGCCCGTGGTGGTGGCGCGCGCTC
>JAGVEP010000437.1 GCA_020058145.1 Phycisphaerae bacterium
CCGCGAGACGCCCCGGTATCTGGAGTTCTTCCACGCGTACGGGAGTCTCGGGATCATGCTGGCGTTCGCCACGAGCCTCTTCCTCGGCGACGTGCTCTCGCTGCTGGTGGCGCGCGAGTACGGGCAGGTCCGCGTGATCGTCCCGCTGCTGATCTTCGGGATGTACTGCCGGGAGATCTTCAGCATCTACCACTCGCTGATGTTCCGGTATCTCAAGGCGTGGTTCCCGCTGTGGGGCGCGGCGCTCGTCGTGCTGCTGGCCGTCATCGCCGGCGGCGTCGGGTTCGCTGAGTATTCCATGCAGCCCGACTTCTGTCGTTCGTGTCACATCATGGAGCCGTACTACCAGGCCTGGCACCGCTCCACGCACAGCGGCATACCCTGCCAGGATTGTCACTTTGAGCCCGGCTGGCGCAACACGCTGAGGGGCAAGTTTCAGGCTTCGGCCCAGGTCGCGAAGTACCTGACGCGCACCTACGGTAGCAAGCCGCACGCCGAGATCGCCGACGCGAGCTGCCTGCGCAGCGGCTGCCATGAAAAGCGGCTGCTGGAAGGGAAAGTGCGTTGGGCTGCGCCCATGAGCGACGGTCAGACGATCGATATCGCCTTTGACCATGCGCCCCACCTGGGCGAGTTGCGGCGCGGCAAGCAGCTCCGCTGCGTGAGCTGTCACTCCCAGATTGTGCAAGGTCAGCACCTGACCGTCACCGTGGGAACCTGCTTCCTGTGCCATTTCAAAGGGCTGCGGCACGGGCGCGACAACGAGGTGTTGGGCGGGTGCCGCGCGTGCCACGACGCGCCGCGCCACGTCGTGCAGTCGCCGCTCGGCCCCTTCAATCACAAAGAATATGTCGACCGCGGCGTGGCCTGCGAGAACTGCCACAGCGACGCGATTGCCGGCGATGGCGAAGTGCCCAAGCAGGTCTGCGGCAATTGCCACAACGTCGCCGAGCACCTCGGCCGCTTCGGGGATTCGGCGTTCGTGCATCGCAACCACGTGACCGAGCACAAGGTCGAGTGTTCGCACTGTCACATCGAAATCGAGCATCGGCTGAGTGCCACCCGGTCCGACAAGCCCGGCTCGTGCGCGGCGTGCCACGAGGGCAGCCACGGCGGGCCCGCCGCCTTGTATCGCGGGACGGGCGGGCGCGGCGTTGCGGACATGCCCAGCCCCATGGCGCGTACCCAGGTCGATTGCATTGCTTGCCACCGGCATCGGGAAGTGCCGGCCCAGGCGGCCGAAGTCGTGGGCCAGACTTTTACGGCCATGGAGGATAGCTGCGCGTACTGCCACGGCGCGAAATACACGGACACGCTGCGGGAATGGAAAGAGGCTCTGGCCAAGCTCGAGGCGCGTGTCGCGGAGACAGGCGTGCGCGCCCGGCAGCATGTGGCCGAGGCGAATGTGTCGGCCGCCGTTCGTCGCCGGGCCGAGTTGCTCCTGGCCGATGCCGAGTATAATTGCCGCTTTGTCACCCTTGGTCATGGTGTGCACAACTTCAACTACTCGCTGGCGCTGCTCAATACCGCGGGCGATTTCTATCGGCGGGCCGAGGCCACGATTGACGCCGAGCCGTCAGCAGCGGCGCCCGCCACGGAACAAGTTCAGCAGCAGCCCGACTAGTTGGGATGTTCGGCGGATGATGCCTGTGCGGCGTGCCCCAATTCGCTTGCTCGCGCTGCGGCTCGCCGGGCTCCACGGCCTCGCCGCCGTGCTGAGCTTGGCCGCGTGTCGCTCAGAAACTACACCATCCGGCGCGGGGCAGAAGTCCGTCTCACAACCCGCATCTGCGGCGGCGTCAAGTCCGTCCGAGGTCCCCGCCGCGTCCGGCCCGGCGACGCAGGTTGCGGAACCGCCCCCGCCTGATCCGGGCGGTTGCCTGGCTTTGGGTTGCCACCAGGACCTTGTGCGTGTGGCCTATCGCCACGGACCACTATCGGTCGGGGCGTGCGATGCCTGCCACGAAGCGGAACAACCCGAGCACAAGTTCCCCCTGAAGCGTCAGGGCTCCGAAACCTGCACTTTCTGCCACCAGGTTACGGGGCATCGCCGGCACGTACACGCGGTCGTGGAAAAAGAGGGCTGCTTGCCCTGCCACAACCCGCACGGCTCGGACACGAAGTTCCTGCTGCGCGGCGCCAGCACGGAATTGACCTGCCGGCGGTGCCACGAGATCGAACGCAAGGCGCATTTGCACGGTCCGTTCGCCGCCGGCGAGTGTACGGCGTGCCACCAGCCCCACGAAAGCGATAACGCGAAGCTGCTGTTTGGCGGCGAGGGGACCAATCCGTGCCTGTTCTGCCACAAGGGCACGCAACAGAAGCTCCAGGCCGCGGGCACGCTGCACGCGCCCGTCAAGGAAAGTTGCACGCGCTGCCATGCCGCGCATTCGTCGGATCAGCCTCATTTGCTCACCGCCCCCATCGAAGAACTGTGCTTTGCCTGCCATCGGGACGTGGAAGGCCAGGTAACGCAGGCCGCGGCGCCACACGGCGCCGTTTTTACCGGCGACCGGTGTGCCAACTGCCATGATCCGCACGCCGAAGGACGCCCGTACCTGCTCCGCGACGAAATGGCGAGCCTGTGCCTGCGCTGCCACGACCGGCCGCAGCAGGCCAGGGACGGGCGGACGATCCCCGACCTGCGCCCGGTGCTGCGCGACCGCAAATTCCTGCACGGCCCCGTGCGCACCGGCCAGTGCAACGCCTGCCACGAAGTCCACGGCTCGAGCAACGCCAGGCTGTTGCGCCAGTACTTCCCCCCACAGTTCTATGCCGCCTTCGATCTGGCCAACTACGCACTGTGTTTCGGATGCCATAGCCAGGCGATCGTTTTGGAACAACAAACCTCCAGCCTGACGAACTTCCGCGACCAGGACCGCAACCTCCACTTCCTGCACGTCAACCGCACCGAAAAGGGACGTTCCTGCCGCACGTGCCACGAGATTCACGGCAGCAACCTGCCCCGGCACATGGCGAGCGAGGTGCCGTTCGAAGGCGGCGGCTGGTCGCTGCCGATCCGGTTTGAGCCCACGCCGACCGGCGGGCGCTGCAGTCCGGGCTGTCACGAGTCCCGAGAATACCGACGCACCCCCACGGCCCCGACACCGACACGTGCCGGTACCCGTCCCGCGCAAGAAAGGGTCACGCCATGATCGTGCTGCGCTTGCCTGTTCTGGCCGCCGTCCTCGCGCTTCTCGGGAGCGCATCCGCCCTGGCGCAGACCGACAAGCCGCCGCAGGTCGCTAGACCCACGACCGCGATTCCCCGCGGCGGGTGCGTGACGAGCGAGTGCCACCCCAACCTGAAAACCATGCCCTACACGCACGGCCCGGTCGGTGTCGATGCATGCGATGCCTGTCACAAGGACACCGATGTCACCCGTCACACCTTCGAGCTGGTGCGGACGGGCGAGCAGCTCTGCGCTTTTTGCCACCAGTTAGATTTGACGGGCCCCTATGTCCACCGCCCCGTCGCCGAAGGTCGTTGCGTGGAGTGCCACAACCCACATGGCGGTGACAACCGCAGCTTCTTGCGCGGCGGAGGCGGGGCCGCCAGTTGCGCGGCGTGTCACCCGGATGTTACCGGTGGACTCCCGGTGGTCCACGGCCCGGTCGCAGCGGGAGCATGCACGGCCTGCCACCGTCCGCACAGCTCCGCCAATCCAAAACTGCTCACGGCGACGGGTCGCGACCTGTGCCTCGACTGCCACCTGAGCCTCAAGAAACGGTTGGACACCGTGCGTTCGGTCCACGGACCCGTCGCGGTGGATTGCACGACCTGCCACCGCCCGCACGCCTCCGAGCGAAAGATGATGCTCAAGGGAGATCCGACGCAGCTCTGTCTCGGCTGTCACTCGCAGATCGGCGCCCTAATCGACCAGGCTGCCACGAAGCACGAGGCCGTCTCCAGCGGCCAGGCCTGCCGCAACTGCCACGAGCCGCACGGCAGCGACTTCCCAGCGCTGTTGCTCAACGACATGGTGGATATCTGCCTTTCCTGCCACGATCGGGACATCAAGTTGCCGGACGGAACCACGCTGGCCAACATGAAGGCGGTCCTGGCCACGGGCCACAGTCTGCACGGACCGATCGCGCAGCGCAACTGCGTGGCGTGCCACCAGATTCACGGCGGCTCGAATTTCCGCCTGCTCGTTAAGGAATATCCGCCCGATTTCTACGCACCGTTCCGCGACGAAAGCTACGCCCTGTGCTTTGCGTGCCACGAACGGCAGCTCCTGTTTGACGCGCGGACCGATCGGCTCACCAACTTCCGCAACGGCGACCAGAACCTGCACTACCTGCACGTCAACAAGGAAACCAAGGGTCGCACCTGCCGTGCCTGTCACGAGACCCACGCCAGCAACAAGGCCAAGCACATCCGCGACGCGGTGCCGTTCGGCTCGGGCGGCTGGCTACTGCCGGTCAGCTTCGAGAAAAACGACACAGGTGGTCGCTGCAGTCCCGGGTGCCACCGCCCGTATGCTTATGACCGCATGCACCCGGCCACCAATATTACGACCACCCAGAGCACTGCGGGCCCGACGACCCAGCCGGTCCGCTTCGATCAGGGCAGTCCGACAAAAGGCAAACAACCATGATGCGCTACCGCACGGCCGGTGCAGAGCCCGGCCGCTACCGTTTCACGCTGCTGCTGAGTGTCCTCGCGCTCGCGACGCTCTGGCCACCGCCTGCGGCGCGGGCTGACCAACTGCGAAACGTGCATCCAGGCGAAGAACTTCCGCCCCTGGATGCGGCCGGCCTCGACGGCCAGCCGGTCAAGAGCGCCGACGCGGCCAACAAGGTGCTCGTCCTGGTCTACCTGAGCGCCCGACAGAAGCAGTCGGAAGAAGCCCTGGCGTCGGCCCATCGCGTGACCAGCAATCTCGGCAACCCGAGTGTCAAGCTGCTGTTCATCTCCGCCGACGCCAGCGAAGCGGACTACTTCCGGCAGCTCCGTGATCGCGTCATGGCGCACGAGCCGTTCGCCCTGGATGACAGTCGCAGCTACTATGGCAAATTGGGACTGATTGTCTTCCCCACCACGGTGGTCACGGACAAGGCTGGAAAACTCCGCCACGTGCTGGCGAGCTGGACGCGGGACTATGAATACCACTTGGAACTGTGCTGCCGCCAGGCGCTGGGTGAGTTCGACGAGGCCGAGCTGACCAAACGCCTGGAAAACAGACCTCTTGAGAAGGATGACCGCCGGGCCCGCGCCGACCGGCACCGCGCCGTGGCCGCGATTCTGCGGGAGAAGGGCATGCCCGACGGCGCGATCGCAGAACTGGAACAAGCGTTAACGGCCGACCCCGGCAACGCGGACGCGGCGCTGGACCTGGCCGGCATCCTGGTGGGCCAGGGCAAGTTTGACGCCGCGGAGAAGCGCGTCCAGGAGGTGCTCACCACCCAGCCGAGCCACCACGCGTCCAAACTCCTGCTCGGGCTCGTTCAGTTGAAGCGCGACCGGCTGGACGAGGCGGAAACGCTCCTCAAGGAAGCGCTCGCCATGAACCCCGACCCGCTCCGCGCGCACTACTACCTGGGGCAGCTCTACGAACGCAAGGGTGACTTCCGGCTGGCCGCCGAGCACTATCGCGAGGCCCTGAAACGCTCGCTGAAGGAGCGCTAGTGTACGGCCTCAGAATTGCCGCTACGTATCCTGCCCGAGCCGCGAGCGCCAGCTCGCGGTCACCCGCCCCCGGACCCGCACCGCTCGCTCGCGCGAGCGGCTCGGATAAGATGCCGTTTCTGCGAGGCAGTACGCTAGGAGCACGAATGACCAGCTACGGGTGCCGTATCGTTCTGGTGGCCGCGCTGGCCGGCGCTGCCGCCGCCGCGCGCGGACAAGCTCCGCCGCAAAACGCCCGCTGCCTGAACTGCCACGGGAACGAGGCGTTTGAGCAGAAGTCGGCGGCGGAGCGGGCGACGATGGTCCGGCCCCTGCCGGGCGTGTCGCCGCGCGCAGACGCTGCGGCCCTGTACATCAGTCGGCAGATCTTTGATTTTTCGGTACACGGACAGACGGCCTGCACGGCTTGTCATCCCGACTGCGACACGCTGCCACATGCGATGCGCGTCGCGCCCGCGAGCTGCGGCGCTTGCCACGAGCAACAACAAAGCCAATACGATGGCAGCGTCCACGGGCAAGCCGTCGCCGGCGGCGCTGGCGCGGCGGCGCGCTGCCGGGACTGCCACGGATCCCACGACATCCTTTCCGCGCGCAACCCCCAGGCCCGCACCTACAAGCTGCAACTGCCCTTCACCTGCGCCCGGTGCCACGCGAACCCGCGCATGATGGAGGCGGGCAACGTGCGCCGGCCCCACGCCGCCGAGCAGTACATCGACAGCATGCACGGCCGCGGGCTGACCAAGGAAGGGCTCATCGTCGCGCCTTCCTGCAACGACTGCCACGGGGTTCACGACATCTGGCCGGACAGCGACCCGCGCTCGACCATCCACAAGGACAACGTGCCGCAGACCTGCGGAAAGTGCCATATCGGCGTGGAGCAGGTCTATCGGCAGAGCGTACACGGAAAACTGCTGGCGGCGGGCGATCCCCGCGGCCCGGTCTGTGCCACCTGCCACACGGCCCACGAGATTACCACACCCGGGCAGGCCGCGTTCAAGCTGCTCAGTGACGAACGCTGCGGGCAGTGTCACGCCGACCGGTTGGAACGCTACCGGGAGACGTTTCACGGCAAGGCGATGGCGCTCGGGCAGCCCGGTGTCGCGGCCTGCTACGACTGCCACGGCCACCACGACATCGTGCCCACGAGTAACCCGGCGAGTCACCTGTCGGCCCAAAACAAGCTGGACACCTGCCGACGCTGCCATGCCAAAGCCACCGCCGGCTTCACCGAGTACATCGCGCACGCCGACCACACCGACCGCCAGCTTTACCCGGTGCTCTACTGGGTTTTCATTACCATGACCACGATCGTGCTCAGCACGTTTATCTTCTTCGGCGTGCACACCGCGCTGTGGTTTGCCCGCTCGACGGTGCTGTACCTCCGCGATCCGGCGGCCTTCCGCCACGCCAAGACGCAAGCCCTCAAGGACGACGAGATCTTCGTGCGGTTCCGACCCTTCGAGCGTTTCCTGCACTCTTTGGTGGTGGTGAGCTTCCTGCTCCTCGTGGCCACGGGCATGCCGCTGAAATTCTACTACACCGGGTGGGCCAAGTGGATGATCCACTGGATGGGCGGCTTGCAGGTGGCCGGGGCGCTGCACCGCATCGGAGCCCTGATCACATTCCTGTACTTTGGACTGCACCTGGCGAGCCTGGCGCGGAGCTTCCTGCGCCACCGCCGCGAGTTCCGCGATCCCCGGACCGGCCGCTACAGCCTACGGCAGTACCTGCGGGTGGCGTTCGGACCGGAAATGCCCCTGCCCAACCTCGACGACGTCCGCGACTGGTGGGCGCACCAGAAGTGGTTCTTTGGACGCGGCCCGCGGCCCCAGTTCGATCGCTGGACCTATTGGGAAAAGTTCGACTACTTCGCGGTTTTCTGGGGCGTAGCCATCATTGGGGTCAGCGGACTGATCCTGTGGTTCCCCGAGCAGATCACGCGTGTGCTGCCCGGCTGGATGATCAACGTGGCGCTCATCATTCACAGCGACGAGGCGCTGCTGGCCGCGGGCTTCATCTTCACGTTCCACTTCTTCAACGTGCACTTTCGGCTGGAGAAGTTTCCGATGGACCCGGTCATTTTCTCCGGCCGCATGACCCGCACGGAGATGATGGACGAACGGCAACGGTGGTACGAGCGTCTGGCGGCGACGGGCCAGCTTGAGAAGGTCCGCCTGCGTGACGAGTGGTCGCAGTGGAAGCGCGTCATGCACCCGCTGGGCTTCCTGGCGTTCGGGCTCGGGACGATCCTGCTCATCCTGATCTTCTACGCCATGGCGTCGCGCTTGCTAGGACACTGAGCGGGATCGGGGAGCATCTGTGGCACCGGCATCTTGCCGGTGGGGCGAAGCGTCAAGAACGGGTCGCACCGGCGAGACGCCGATGCTACCCGGTCGCCCCGCGTGCGCCCGCCGTCGCCACAGTCCGCTGATCCAGTTGTTCACGGATCGCCTGCACGAGTTTCCGGCGGTCGACCGGTTTGGCGACATAGTCATCACATCCGGCTGCGAGGCACTTCTCGCGGTCACTGGCCATGGCGTGGGCGGTGAGCGCGACGATCGACCCTTGATAGCCGCGCGCCCGCAGCAGAGCACTGGCCTCGTAGCCGTCCATGACCGGCATCTGCATGTCCATCAGCACCACGCCGAACGACTGGTGCTCTGCACAGGCGGCCAGGGCCGCCGCGACGGCGCGCTGGCCGTTCTCGACGACGGTGACTTCAGCCCCGGCCTTCCTCAGCAAGTAAGCGATGAGGCGCTGGTTGTCCGGCCCATCCTCGGCCAACAGGATTCGGCAGGCGAGCCTGGTCTCATCGGACGGCTCTGCCGGGGAAGGAGTTGGTTTTATGGCGAGAGCCTCGGCCGGACTATCCAGCAGCGGAACGCCATCCAGCGATCCCGCGGCAATCATTACGGTAAACGTCGTGCCAACCCCGGGCTCGCTGACGACTGTGACCGTGCCGCCGAGCGTTTCAGCCAGGCGCTTACTGATCGTCAGGCCCAGCCCGGTTCCGCCGAACTTGCGCGTCGTGGAGCTGTCGCCCTGCACGAAGGGCCGGAAGAGACTACCGACCTGGTCCGCGGTCATGCCGATGCCGGTATCGATGACATCGAAGTGGAGGAACGCGCCGGAATCTGCCGGAGCCGCGGCGTCGGGACCGCCGCTTGTGACGGGGCCTGTGACCAGTCGCGTTACGAGGCGCACGCTGCCGCGGTCGGTGAATTTGATGGCGTTGCCGAGCAGGTTGACCAAGACCTGCTTGAGACGCGTGGGATCGCTCTCGATCGTCTCCGGGATTGGACCCGCGAACTCGACCCGCAGCGGGAGCTTCTTCGCATCCGCCCGCACCTGCATCAGGGATTGCGCGTCCGCCACCAGTTGCGCCGGCGAACAGCGCACGCGCTCCACCTCCAGCTTGCCGGCCTCGATCTTGGAAATGTCCAGGATATCGTTGATCACTTGCAGCAGGTGCTGGCCATTGCGTTGGATGGTGCGGATCGTGCTGATCCGGCGCTCGGGAGCCTGCTGGATATCGCCGTCGTCCAGCAGCAGATCGGCGTATCCCAGGATGGCCGTCATCGGCGTGCGAACCTCGTGACTCATGTTGGCCAGGAATTCACTCTTGGCCAGGCTGGCCGCCTCGGCACGCACGGCCAGTTCGCTGGTACGTGCCATGGCCTGTTCCAGTTGCTGGTTGCTCTCGTCCAGTTCGCGCGCGTGCCGCTCCGCCACATCGCGTGCCGTGACCAGGTCGGTCACGTCGATGAAGGACTCGACGCCGCCGGTAACGTGCCCTTCTGCGTCGCGCAGGACCGTGGCATTCTTGAGGATTGTCAGCCGAGGGCCGTCTTTCCTCTGCACGGTGCATTGTTTGCGGAAGATCGGGGCGGTACGGTGCGGATCAAACAGGCCACAACCGGTGCGGCAGGGCTCGCCTTCCAGGACACTGCAAGGTTGTCCGATCAGGGCCTCGGCCGCGTACCCGGTGGTGTCGCAAAAGGCTTGATTGACGCTGGTGATGCGCAGCTCCAGGTCGACGGTAAACACCGCCGTGGCCGCCGTGTCCAGGAGCACCTGCTGCAGTTGATGCGCCGCGCGCAGCTCCTTCTCTGCGTCTCGGCGTTGCAGGATCCGCCACATGCCCTGCATGAGTAACGTAAGCTGGTGGACGTCTGCGTCGTCGTAGGCCTCATTCTTGTTCCCAACTCCTGCGACCGCCACGATGTGGTCCCCGTCAAATACAGGGATGTTCATATGCCGCAGCACGTGGACATGCCCGTGCGGGCACCCTTTCTTGAGCGGATTGGGCGCCGCGTAATCGTTGGTAATGACCGCCTTCCGCTGGCGGATGACCTCGCCCCAGAGACCGGTGGTCTCAACGGGGTAGACCATCGGCTTGTCAGCCATGCGGCATTGCGCCAGCGCGTCTCTTGACCAGGCGTGCATCGTCAGAACCGTTTCGTCTTCGTTCACGAAGGCCAGATAACCCATCCCGCTGCTGGTGAGCTGAACCGCTGCGTCCAGGGCGAAGTCCGTGATTTCCTGGAGCGCGGCGCCCGTCATGCGGCTCAGCTCGACCAGAACCGTGAGGCGCTTTTCGTCGAGACGCAGCCGTTGCTCCGCTCGTTTGCGCTCCGCGTTCAAGAGGGTCATCGCGACCTGGTCGGCGAGCTGGCACGCAAAGGCAATCTCATCCGCTTCCCAGTGGTGCGGACGGGCCACGTGCTCGAAACAGAGGGTGCCGAGGTTTTTTCCGGATGAGCGGATGACCGCGTCCAGCATCGAGGTGATCTTCAGCGGCTTGAGGTAGCCCTCCACGTAGCCGGCGGTCCGCGGATCGGTGAGTGGATCATCTGCAGCGACGTACTTGGCCGTCTTGAGCGCATCGAACTCGTTCTGATACTCTTGCTCCACAAGCGCTGCGCCCGCGCTATGCCGGTCCGGCGTCGCTTCGTACACATCGACACAGCACAACCGGGTCTCGGTCTCGTCGAACAGCCACACGCCAACCCGCTCGATGCCCAGGGCCCGGGCTGCCAGCTCGGTGAGTTCCCGAGCCAATTGCGCCGTTTCCCCTGCCACCTTGGCCGGCGAGACGGCCACGGCGGCCACAACTTCCTGCTCGCGTCGAGTCCGGTCCACGGCCGCACACACCGCCGCGTGTTGCCGCGCCTCGCGCCGGCGCAAGCGATAGCAGCCGCAGCCGATCAATCCGCTCAGGGCGATCGCGGGGAGCATCCCGGTCAGGGCGGCCGTCTGCATGCGGTGCAAGTCGTGCAAATATTGGTCCGCCGTAATGTCGATCCCGACCACACCGACTTGCGCGCCTGCGGAATCGTAGAACGGCACAAACCCACTAATGAAAGTACCCCATTTGTCCGTGTAGGGCTCGGGCGTGGTCAAGGCGCGGCTTTCGCGGAGGGCGGTAAGCATGTACGAATCCGGGGTCTCGTAGAGTTCCAGCAGGCCCGATTGGTCAATCACGCCATCACCGTCGCCATCGCTGGGTAACGCCGAATCGACTCCGAAATAGACCTGGTCATCTCGGAGGAGCGCCGTGTACAAGTACTTCACGCCGGGTGTGGCTTGCAGGAATTTACGCAGCGGCACGAGAATGCGGTTGTAGGGCTCCGTGTCGTATTGCTCCGGGGAGTTGAGCGTACGGTGCAGATCCCCGTCCACCAGGCTGGCAGCCGCGTGAGCTAACCGCAGGAGGTCGGCATGCACTTCAGTTTGTTGGGTGGCGACGGCGCGGTGGAACACGAAACCTGTCCCAGCCACCACCACGAGCAGCAGTGCCGCGACGAGCAGCAGCGCGTCACGCAGCGGGCGAATGACTCGCACCCGCGCCGCGTCGGGGGTGACCG
>JAGVEP010000295.1 GCA_020058145.1 Phycisphaerae bacterium
CTGCGCCGGCCAATCTGAAACGCCGTCACCACGAGAATCACCAGCAATACGGCGCCGATGGCCAGGTGCGGCCAAGCCAGCGCCAGGTGCAGCCGGCCGGACGCGTATTTCCAGAGCTTGGGACGCACTGCGGCGGAGGGTGGCCACGGCATCCCTGTGGCACCCGGCATCCCTGTGGCACCCGGCATCCCTGTGGCACCCGGCATCCCTGTGGCACCGGCATCTTGCCGGTGTTCGCCGGCCGGGCTGACGGCTGCACGGCCACTCGGGGGAGCGCCGCCCTCCGGACGTGGGCCAGACGCACGTCCGCGCGCCCGCTGGGTGCTGGACATGAGCTCAAACAGGACCGGCTTGTTCTTCCGCGGGTTCACCGGCACGCGCTCCGCGACCCGCAGGCGGCCGGATGCCGCCCGGCGGGCCAGTGGAGATTGTAGATTGTCAGGGGTGGCGCGGAAAGACGGTTGGGAAGGGACGGAGGGACAAAGGGACGAAGGGACGGAGGGACAAAAGGACGAAGGCCCCTCGCCGCCTTGCGGCTGGCCGGGTAGCATCTGGCTGTACCGGCAGCGGGAGCAGCATGAGCAACGGGACTGTGGGAACCACCGATACGTCCGCCGCGGCGGAGCTTTGGGCGTTGCCGGTCGGAGCGGTTTGCCCGGAATGCACCTACGATCTCCGCGGCTCGACCAGTCCGCGCTGCTCGGAGTGTGGCTTTGAGCTGCAAATTCTGCGGACACGGAAATCGCAGATCCCGTGGTCACATCGGCGCGAGCGGGGACGATTTCGCGCGTATTGGCAGACCGTGTGGATGGTTGTCCGTTGGCCGAAACGGTTGTGCATCGAGCTCGCGCGGCCGGTGAGCTACACGGATTCGCAGAAGTTCCGCTGGCTGACGTTCTTGTACGCGTACGTGCCGATTTTGCTGACTTCGCTGATTTGCATCGCGTTTGACCACTGGCGGAACTGGGCGGGTGGCGACGAACTGCGGTGGACACTCGCCGGCGTCAACGTGGCCGCCGTGGTGTTACTGGCGGGCGTCCCGGGTGTGGCCAGCTACTTCTTCCAGTCGCCCCGCCTGCCGCTGGCGGCCCAGAACCGCGCGATCGCACTCAGTTACTACGCTTGGGCGCCACTCGCCATTCTGCCGCTGCTGCCCATTGCGTTCGTACCAGGTTTGGTGGTCGTAGACGGTGAGTCGCTCTATCCGGCGGCGTTCTTCGCCACCGGGCTGGCGATCGTCGTCTACGCGGTGTTTCTGGGCGAGCGGCGTTTTCTGCGTTTCGCGCAGTACTTGCTCGCGCGCGGGTGGTTTGCGGCTGCGGTGCGCACGCTCATATTGAACGTCCTGGCGGTCGGGTTGGTGCTCCTGCCGGCGCTCATCATCGGCGGCGTGTACTACGGCTGGGTCATCTGGACCAGCCTAACGTGAAGGCTTCGGTGCCGACGGCATCGGGCGAGGCGGGGCACGCGGGCGGTCTTGGTTGAGGAAGAACGGCAGGTCGAGTGGACGACCATCCACGTCGTCGCCATTGCAGCCGTACCGGCCGCCATCGTCCACGCCATTTTCGCCCACGCTGTACAGCAGCGGAGATGGGCCATCGGGCAGGTAGCGCAACGGGCGTTCATAAGGGTCCAGCGGATCACGCGGAATGTCCTTCAGGTAGCCGGGAACCAACTCGTCGAGTGAGACCGGTCGCTGACCCTGTTCCGCTTCGTATAGGCGCACTGCCACGGCTACTACCGCCAGGCGGCGCTCGGCAACCGAACGGAAGATGTGCGCGAGGTAGCTTTCTCCATAATCCGTGTAATAGGCAGATAACCGGAAGCCGAAGGGGGCAGCTCCGGCGACGGCGGACTGTGCCTCGGACGACTCATCCGGAACGAGACCACGCGCCAGGAAGTAGTCAGGGACGTTCCCAGCATACGCCAAGGCAGTAATTCGCTGCATTCGCGGGACTGCCTCCAACTTCCACGCTGGGCCAAAGACCGTTGCGCTGAGCATTGCCCAAGACCCCGCCATGGGGCCGGGGCTGAAAGCAGCGGCGAATTGAGTAGGGCTCGTAGTCAGCAGTCGCACGTTGTCCAAGCAGATCAGACGTTCTCCATGCCAACCGCGTCGCCACGAAGACAGCACAAATTCGTTATTCTGGAGATCGTCCAACAGCGCCAGCAGTTGTTCACGCCGCACCGCCGTCATGGATGTGACCGGGCCAGCCACGCTGTTTGCGATCGAAAGGCCGTGAAGCACCCGCTGCACAGCCGCGATCCCGGCTCCGTCGATGGCCACTTGCGTGAGATAGACTACCGGGTACGGCTCCATGGTCGGCATGTGACGGCTCACGCCGAATATGTCTCGCAAGCTCTCGACCGCTTCGGCATCGTTACCACGCGCGTGCTGATCCAACGCTGCCGCGCGCGACAACTTCACCAACTGGCGCTGCTCGCTGAGCCTGGGTAACAACATTCCAGACAAGGGTGAGGTCAACCGGTATCCCCAGTCCGCTGCGTACTTCGAGCGGGCCGTTCGAATCAGCGCCAACGCCGCTGAATTGGCCCCAACCATCTGGCGGACGGCTGCGGCGTTTTGCGGCCACCAGCCGGACTCCAACGCGGCCTGGTACTCCTCCTTGCTCATGCCCGGCGGCTGCACAAACTTCTTCATCGCCTCGCGCAGGTAATACGCGCCGTTCTCCTCATCCGGCACAAACGGAACCGCAAAATCCTCAATCGTCGTCGGCTGGCCCGCCGCGCGGTACTTGTCGATTTCCGCCTGCAAGCGGCTTTCTGCAATGTGACCCCACCACAGCCGCGCCGCCACCAGCAAAAGCAGGTAAAGCACCACTCCCGCACCGATGCGCTTCAGCCACCAGAACCGCGGCGGTATGGGCTTGACCGTCGGCTCGTCGAGCAACGATGGCTGGAAGTTCGGCACGCGTTCGCTCCCGTTGTCGGCAGTGTCATCGCACCGGCCGACCACGGCAAGCCGGCGAACCGGCGAGATTCCCCGCTACCCGACGCCGAGCGCAACAGAAAACCCCGAGCGGACCTGCCCGGGGCTTTCGATTTCACTAGCTCACGTACCCCCGTCGATTCTTGCCGGGCGATCTACCGCCAGTGTACGCGCACCCGCGCACCGCCGCGATGCTGGTCGTAATGCCGATACGAATGGCGCGGTCCGTCGTACCCCCGGTACGCCGACGGGTAGCTCCGCAAGTACCCGCCCGACGAACGAGCGTACGTCGGGTAGCTCCGGTACACCGACGAACGAGTGTACGTCGGGTAGCTCCGGTAGACCGCCGGCCGCTCGTACACCACCCTCGGGCCGTAACTCGAATAGTATCTCACCGGCGCCGGGGCACAGCTCGAGAAATACGTTACCCGCGGCGGCGGGTCGTAAACCACCACGTCGCGGTAGTCCCTGTAAACCACGGTTGGCTCCGAGTACACCACGGTCCGCGGGACGCTGTAATAGCGGGGGGCACTGTTGTAGCCGAAGCCGAACGAGAAACCATCCGCCCAGGCGGGTCCGGCAACCGTCGCGGCGAGGAACACAGCCGTCAGAAGCATCGCATTTCGAGGGGTCATGTCAGACCTCCTTTCAGTCATCCTGACGCCCAGGGGGCAAGCGGTATTCTATCAGCTAGACACAGTTCGCGGGCAAGCGGTGGTCAAAAATCGTGATCGGAGGTTCGTAGGGCAGGATTCAGGGATTGATACAACCGCCCCTGAACGTGGCTGGCGGCCCCTGTCTGCGATTCCGTGCGCACGACCGCGCGGTACGCTGGTTTATGGGACACACTGCCGTCTGCTGACGACCAGGCCGGTCGCGGCTATCCTGCCAAAGCGTGACTTGCGACTGGACGATTGAACCCGCTGCGCACCTTGGCGACCTCCAGACGACGGCGGCGGCCCTGGCGGCCAGCGGGGAGATTGCGTGCCTCGATTCCTCGACTCCCGCGGACCACGCCCCGGGCGCCGCCCGGTTCAGCCTACTCTGTTCCGCACCCGTCGCGGTGCTCCAGCAATTCGAGGGCGAGTCCGCCCACCTTTTTCTAGGTGAACAGGCCATCGCCGATGATCCGAGCGGTTGGCGGCTGTGGAACCGGATTCAACATCAGCTCCCGGCACTGTCGCCGTTACCGTTCACGGTAGGGCCGGGGTGGGTCGGATACGTCGGTTTCGAGATGGCGCGGCAACTCGAACGGCTGCCGGCGTCGCGACACGAGGACTTGGGGCTGCCATTGCTGCGGATGGCGTTGTTCGACCAGGGACTCGTGTTCGATCACCAGGAGGAACGGGCGTACTCGGTGTCGGCACCGGGAGTTCGCGCGGCGCTGGGCAAACTGGGACTGGGACACGCGAGCCGGGCGAATCGGCGAGAACCCCGCAGCAACGCGCGGACCGAACCGCCGATGTCGCGCCCGGCCTACGAGCGCATGGTCCGCCGGGCGATCGAGTACATCGCCGCCGGCGACATCTACCAGGTTAACCTGGCCCAGCGGTTCACATTCGACGGGGTGGACGACCCGCTCGGGCTCTACGCGGCCGTGCGGCGGTCGAATCCGGCGCCGTATGGCGCGCTGTTGAAATGGGACGACGGTGCGGTGGCTTCGTTCTCGCCCGAGCTGTTCCTGCAACTCCGCGAAAACCGGGTGCTGACGTGTCCGATCAAGGGCACGCGACCGCGAACGGGCGACCAAACGCTCGACGACGCGTACCGCCGCGAGTTGCTGACGTCGGCGAAGGAGGCGGCCGAACTCGCGATGATTGTCGATCTGCACCGCAACGACCTGGGGCGAGTTTGTCGCTATGGCAGCGTGCGCGTGCTCCATCCGCGGCGCATTGAGGCGCATCCGTCGGTGTTTCACACGGTCGCGGACATTGCGGGCGAGCTGGCGCCGGGGCGCGGGGCGCTCGACCTGC
This sequence comes from Phycisphaerae bacterium, assembly GCA_020058145.1. Taxonomy (GTDB): domain Bacteria; phylum Planctomycetota; class Phycisphaerae; order UBA1845; family Fen-1342; genus JAGVEP01. The sequence goes on from JAGVEP010000295.1 coordinate 4,924, forward strand.
TGGCCGCGTGCTTTCCGGCGGGCTCGATCAGCGGCGTGCCGAAGATCCGAGCCCTGGAGATCATCGACGAGCTTGAGCCGGCGGCACGGGGCGTGTATACGGGCGCCATCGGCGTGCTGGGGCTCGACGGGCAGATGACGTTCAACGTCGCCATCCGCACGTTGCAAATGCGCGGCACGCGGGCGACGCTGTACGTGGGCGGCGGTATCGTGGCCGACTCGGACCCGGCGGCTGAGTATGAAGAAACGCTCGCGAAGGCTGCGGGAATTCTCCGCGGCGTGAAGGCCGTCAGTGGCGAGTGGCGAGTGGCGAGTAGCGAGTAGCGAATTGCCGACACGCCGTTCTTAACTCGCTACTCGCTTCGGCCGACCCGGAGGTCGGCCGCTACATTGCTGTGGCACCGGCTAATAGCCGGTGTCCTGCGGCCGACCCGGAGGTCGGCCGCTACAGGACGGCCGACAGGGACGTCGGCCGCTACGTCGGAGCACCGCATGCGACATTGGGTCAGTCTCAACGGAACGCTGCTCGCCGCGGAAGAAGCGCGCGTCAGCGTCTTTGACGCCGGGTTCATGCAGGGCATCGGGCTGTTCGAGACGATGCGCGCGTACGATGGACGCATCTTTCGACTCCAGCCGCACCTCGACCGGCTGGTCAACTCCGCCCGGGTGCTCGGCTGGAGCGTATTGCCGGAGCCCGACGACCTGGAAGAGAACGTGCGGCAAGTCGTGTCGGCCACGCCGGCGGCGGATACGCGCGTGCGGCTGACGGTGACGACGGGCTCTTTGCACGCCGAGGCGAGCGACACCCCACAACTCACGGTCGTGGCGACGGCGTCGCCGCTGGAGAAGCACCCGGACGAGTTGTACACGCAGGGCGTCTCGGTCGTGATCTCCGCGACCCGCCAGAATCCAACCGACCCCACCAACGGGCACAAGACGACCAGCTATTTCGCGCGGCTGGCGGCGCTGCGGGCGGCGCACAAACAGGCGGCGTTCGAGGCGTTGTGGTTTACGCCGGACGGGTTTCTGGCGGAGGGTTCGATCAGCTCGGTGTTCGTGGTGCGGGATGAGCAGCTTTTGACGCCGCCGCTGGATACGCCGGTGCTGCCGGGGATCACGCGGGCGACGCTGATGGAGTTCGCGGTGGCGCTGGACATTCCGGTGCGGGAGCTGCCGCTGACGCTGGACGATCTGCGGGCGTCGGAGGAGATGTTCCTTACGAACAGCATGATGGAAGTGTTGCCGGTGGTGCGGATTGCCCGCGAGCCGATCGGCAATGAGAAGATCGGCGAGACGACGCGGAAGCTGGCGGTGGCGTATACGGAATTGGTGAATCAGGAGTGCGTGGGTGAATAAGGCACGGAGGCATGCAAAGAAGGCACGAAGGCACGGAGCTGAGGCCGACCGAGGAGGGAGGGCGAAGGAGGGACGAAGGAACGCCACGAGCTACACGGTCGCCGAAGTCCTGGCGTGCCTTGACCGCCTGGCTCCGCTCGAATACGCCGCCGAATGGGATAATGTCGGACTGCTCGCGGGGCGGCCGGAATGGCCGGCGTCGCGGGCGTTGGTTGCCATTGATCTAACGGATGCCGTGGCACGCGAGGCGCTGAAAACGCGGGCCGACCTGCTCGTGCTGTATCACCCGCCGATTTTCAAGGGGATTCGCGCCGTCACGCCGGACGCCGAGAGCCCGACAACGCTGCTGGCAGATTTGCTGGCCGCTCGCGTCGCGATTATCGCGCTGCACACGGCGCTCGACGCCGCACCGGGGGGAACGAACGACATACTGCTGGACGTGTTTGAGCCGATCGAGCGCTATCCGTTGGAGCCGCTGGTTCGCAGCACCCGGCAGTACAAGCTGGCGGTTTTCGTGCCGCTAGAGGAAGTAGACAAGCTGCGCGCGGCGCTGTTGGCCGCGGGTGCCGGGATAATCGGCCACTACACGGATTGCAGCTTCGAGTTGCGCGGGCGCGGTACGTTTCGGGGCGATGAAACTACGCATCCACGCGTTGGACGGAAACTCGCTCTGGAGCACGCCGACGAGATGCGGCTGGAAATGGTCGTGCCGCGGGCCCGGCTCGGCGCCGTTGTGCGTGCCCTGTATGCCAAGCACTCCTACGAGGAGCCGGCGTTCGACGTGTACCCGCTGGACGAGCCCGTCGGCCGCGGTGCAGTCGGCATGGGACGTGTCGGGGTTTTGCGGCGGCCCCAGCGCGGCACCGCGCTCCTTGACAGGCTGCGCACAGCGGTCGATTTGTCCGCCGCCCTGGTCGTCGGCGACCTCAAACGCCGCTTTCGGTCAGTGACGGCGGCGGCCGGCGCGTTCGGCGTGCGGTCGTTTCGCGATTCTGATTCGCTCATTTTGACGGGCGAGTTCAAGCACCACGACGCACTGGAATTGCTGCGCCGCGGAATCACCGCCGTCCACCTGGGGCATTACGCGAGCGAGCAGCCGGTGTTGCCGGTCATTCAGCGGTACCTGGCGGACAACCTCCGCGGGCTGCGTGTCGCGATCGCCCGGACGGACCGCGCCCCGTTCTCAGCGGCACAGAAATAACCGAGAAAGACCATGCCCAGACTGTCCTGCTCGAATCGGATTGTCATTTTCACGGGGGCAGCGTTGCTGGCCGGGGTGTGCCCCGTGGCCGGCGCGGACGACGGCGACGCCATCGCGATTGTCAACGGGCAACCCATCGGCAAACGCCGGCTCGTGGAAACGCTGATGGAGAGCCACGGTCTGTCGGTGCTCCAGCAGCTCATGGCCTTGGAGCTCGCCAAGGGGGAGACGGCGCGGCTGAAGCTGCACGTGACCGACGTGGATGTGGAGCGCGAGCATAGCCGGGCGCTGGCCAAGATCGCCCCGAATGCCGATGAGTTCGGCAAGCCGCTGAGCGACGAGGAACGGCAGAAGTCGCTCGAGAATGTGCTCCAGCAGAAGGGCCTGGCCATGTCCGAGTTCCGCCTGGCCATGGAGCGCAACGCACACCTGCGCAAGGCCATCGAACACGGGTTTCAAATCACCGAGCCGACGCTGCGCGAGGAATTCGCCCGGCTATACGGCGAAAAAGTCGAGGTGCGGCACATTCAGATCGGCGACGTGAACGGACTGCACGAGGCGCTGAACCGGCTCGACAAGGGCGAGGATTTCGCCGCGGTGGCCAAGCTCGTCAGCCAGAACGCCGAGAGCGCTGCCAACGCCGGTCTGCTGGCCCCCTTCGCGTTCAACGACGAGAACATCGCGCCGGTGCTGCGGGAGGCGGCGTTTTCGATGAAGCCGGGCGAGGTTTCCAAGCCGATTCGCGTGACGCGCTGGTGGCATATCCTGAAAGTCGAACGGCGAATTCCGGCCACGGACGCGCAGTTTGAGGAAGCGCGCGACAAGGTCGAGCAGGCGTTGCGCGATCGCGTGATTCCGCAGGAGATGAACAAGCTGCTGGCGGCGCTGTACCAAAAGGCGCAGATTCGCGTGCTGGATAGCAATTTGAGGCAGAAATACGACAAGCTGGTGAAAGAGAACGCGGGGTTGGAGGGAAATACGGGGCCGTAGGGCGGGCTCGGCCCGCCGTCTTCCGCACGTAGGGCGGGCTCGGCCCGCCGTCTTCCGCATGTAGGGCGGGCTCGGCCCGCCGTCTTCCGCACGTAGGGCGGGCTCGGCCCGCCGCACGCGTCGCGCAACACCCCACCTACTCCGCGACGATGTCGATGTCCAACGGCGTCCGCGAGGTCCAATCCGGCTCGAGCCAACCCATACGATTATGGCGGTGCACACTGGACCAGACCCAGTCGAGCGGATCGCGGACGTAGCCGTGCTTGACTGGGTTCAGGTGGATATAGTCGCGCAAGACCAGCATTTCATGCTCATCGCGAATGAGGTGCTCCCAATAGCGCGGCTGCCACACGCCGCGCTCCCGATGGCGGGTTCGGTTCGGTGACACCGGCAGTGAACGGCCACCGGTGGACGTATACACTTGCGTGAAACGACGCTTGATATTTGCCCAGCGGAGTGGGAAGTCGTCGTCCTCGCGGGGCAACGTCCAGATGCAGTGGATGTGGTCGGGCAGCAGTGCGCAGGCGAACATGTCGAACGGCCACCGGCGACGAATCTCGACGAAAGCCCGGTGCAACGCCTGGCGGGCAACGGGCTCTGCCAAGATCGGCCGGCGCCGATCTGTCACGACCGTGAACAAGTAGGTCGCACCGGATTCGCGCCACCGGACGTAATTCGGCATGGATGCAGCGTAACGTGAAGGGGGTTGCGGCCGTATAGCTTACGGGCAGGCGGGGGAGAGAATCGGCGGGCCGAGCCCGCCCTACCCCGGGGGTTCCGTCTGATTCCCGTCTTCTTCGACGAGCAGCGTCTCTGTCGCGAGGCGGAAGCCGAGGATCGCTACCCAGCGGCTGGTTTTGGCCTGATTGAGTGCGTTCTGGGCACTCAGGACGGCCTTTTCCGCGTCGATCTTGGTACGGTTGTCGATCCTGCCGTCCGCGAACTGGAGGGCCGCGTATTCGGCCTGGCTCTTGGCGACATCGAGGTTCTTCTGCTGAATAATCAGGAACCGTTCCTGCAGGCGAAGCTGATTCACCGCGGCGCGGACCTCGGCCCGGATGCGCTCCCCCTGCTCCTGCCAGCCCCGCTGGGCCTGCTGCACCGTAATCAGAGCGCGGCGCAGGTCGTTGCGCTCGGCGGTCCGTTCGAGCGGCAGGCCCAGCACGATCTCGCTGCGCCAATTCGCCCGCTCCCAGTTGAATGCGGCGATGTTGTAGTGGTTCGGATCGGTGTCCAGGCCCAGCGTCGAATTCCAGTTGAGGTCGGGCAGCAGCGCGTTGCGGCTGATCGCGACGCCGCGATGGGCATCGTCGATCCGATCGCGCGCGGTCAAGAGATCGAAACGCCGTTCGAGCGCCACGTCCACCGCCGCCCGTTCGTCCTCGACCGCGGCCGGGCGGGCGAGCAGCGGATAGGTGCCGTCGTCGATACCGCCCTCGATCGTCGCGATGTCCTCCAGGTCGGCGGCGACCAAGGGCTCATCGACGGGCATGCCGACATCCAGCTTGAATCGGTCGGTGCCCGCACGAAAGCTCTCGCGCGTCTGCTCGAGATCGGCCTCGGCCTCCAGCTTGCGCTGCTCGGCGCGCTGCGTGTCAAGCAGGCTGCCGGTGCCGGTGTCCTGCAGGGCCTGGGCACGCTCAAAATCGGAGCCCGCCCGTTCGAGACTGCCCTCGCCGTCCTTCACTTGCTGCTTCAGACGCAGTAAATCGAAATACGAACTCGCGATGATGAGAAGCTGCTGCCGCCGGTAGCGCTCGAACGTCCGCACGGCGTAGGTGAGCTCGCGTTCGAGCTGAATGAGGCGTTCGCGCGCCACATGCCCCGCGCCGCGCAGCAGCGGGACCTTCAGATCGAGGTTGAGGGCGCCGCGTTCGGACGCGGTAATGGACTTTTTCACGTCCCGAATGAGCGTCTCGACCATCGTGGCGGTGAATTCGCCGCCGTACGGCAGCCGCTGCGAAACCGAAAGATCGGCGACGAAGCGCATGGCCTGGTCGAAGTGCTGCGCCTCGCCGTAGTTGCCGTAAACGGTACGCAGGTTGGAGGCGAAGATCGGCGTCCAGAGGTGGCGTTCGAGCGTGAGGGCCAGGGCGACGAGGTACAGGTCCTCTTTGGCGGACTGATAGGGCCGACGATATTCCTGGGCATAGGCGAGCGTGTCGGTGAGGGTGAAAACCCGGTTCGGTCGCGTGCTCGGTGGCGTCAGCGAATCTGGAGCAGCGTCGCTCGGTTGCGAGGCCGGTTGGGAGGCCGCGGCCGAAAAACTGGCGGGGATTTCGTGTACCGACGCAGGTGGGTTCTTCGCGTAGGCCTGGCGGCCGGGCCTCAGGTTTGCATCGCCCAGCGGGAGGCGTGTCGCGGTGCGGCGTCCAAGGGCGGTCTGCTGGCGTTGGCCGACGAGCCGCTCGACGTCGCGGTCGGTCTGGCGCATCAGTTCCTGACAGCCAGCGAGCAGGAGGGTGACCGCCGGTAGAGCGACGCGCCAGCCCCGGAACATCATGGCACCCTCGTTGCGCTCTGGCACACGGTCGTTACTCCCGGCCGTGGGTTGTAGTCCGCAGCGGTGGGCGTGTCAAAGGCGACGCGTCCGACTCGGTCCACTGCTACCAAGCCGACGCCACCCGGCCGACCACACAGCCCACACGACCGCGGCGCACGGCGTATAATTCGCCCTGCTTCGGCAGGACCCAGATCATGCGGCTGGCGAACATCTCGCTCGCGACGAAATACCGGCTGCTGTTCGGCTCGGCGGTCGTGCTGATCATCGGCGCCGCGCTGGCCGTGCCGTGGTACTACATGGAATCGATGGTGTTGCAGCCGCCGTTCCGCGAGGCCCAGCGGATCGCGGACGATTATTTCCGCCTGATCGTGCCCGGGAATAGCGAGGTTGGCGGGAGCGTGACCGGCGGCGTGCACGGCGGTAAGGCGGGACTGCTGCCGGAGGCGAGCGCACAAGAGCCGATGTTCATCCGTGCGGACCCCAACGCGGACGATCCACAGTCCATCGTCACCCGAATCAAGACGGACCCGTTCGCGGAAGCGGCGTTTCGCACGCTGCGGAAACTGCCGAGCAGCGAGTATTACTACCGCACGACCTGGGACGCCACGGGCCGACGGTTTCGGTACGCGCACGCGGTGTGGGTGACGCGCCGCTGCCTGAACTGCCACGAGGAGGGCCGCAGCGCCCGCCCGTATCGTGAGAACCAGTTCGCCGGGATGATCCTGGTCGACCTGCCGGCGGAAGTGAGTTGGCAGTACTCGTTGCTGAACCGGCTGGTGATCGTGGCCGCCGGGGGTTTGGCGGGCATCCTCGCCGTGCTGCTGTTTTACGTCATCACGACGCGGTTCATTCTGTCGCCGATACACGAGCTGCGGACGGTCGCGCTGCGCGTAGCGGAAGGCGACCTGGACGTGCGGTCGACCATCAGCAGCGGTGACGAATTCGAGCAGCTTTCGCAGAATTTCAACACGATGCTGGAACGGCTGCGGGTTTCGCAGGAGGAACTGAAGAAGGCCAACCGTCTGCTGGATGAGAAACTCGCGCAGATGGCCGAGACCAACGTGGCCTTGTATGAGGCCAACCGGGTCAAGAGCGAATTCCTCGCCAACGTCTCGCACGAGCTGCGCACGCCGCTCACCAGCATCATCGGGTTTGCCGAGTTGCTGCGCGAGGGGCCGGCGGGCGAAAGCGACATCCGCACGCTGCGCTACGCGGAGAACATCCTCCTCTCCGGGCGGATTCTGCTGGAGATCATCAACGATTTGCTGGATCTGGCGAAGATCGAGGCCGGCAAGATCGAGCTGCGGATCGAAGCCGTGCACCTCGGCGGGGTGTGCGCAATGCTGCTCGACCACGTGCGGCCGCTCGCGGATCGCAAGCAGCTTCGTTTGGAGCTCGAACTTGAGGAGAACTTGCCGCCGCTGCTGTCCGACGCCGGCCGACTCCGCCAAATCCTGTTCAACCTGATGTCGAATGCGATCAAGTTCACGCCGGAGGGCGGGCAGGTCTGGCTGCTGGCCCGGCGTGCGGACGATGGGCACGTCTGGGCGGCGGTGCGGGATAACGGACCGGGTATTGCCCCCGAGCACCACGGCGTGATTTTTGAGAAATTCCGCCAAATCGATCAGTCCGCGACACGCGAGCATCACGGCACGGGGCTCGGCCTGGCGATCGCCAAGGACCTGGCCGAGCTGCTGGGCGGGGAGATTGGCCTCGAAAGCGAGCCCGGCAAGGGCGCGACGTTCTGGATCAAGCTGCCGACCGCCGCGCCGACGCCGCGCGTCCGCCCGCGGATCTCGTTGACGTGAGCCGCACGCGTTCAAAGTGCTAACCACAGAGGCATAGAGACACAGAGAAGAGAGTTACGAGAACCTGTCCCATAACCCCCCGCCCTCGTAGGGAGGGGTTGGGGGAGGGTCAGGTTGATCGCTGATAGACGACGGCTGACGGCGCCGCTAAAATACCGATATGGCTTCTGACGACCTCCGCACCCTGCTCACCAGCGACCCGTTCGTGCCGTTCCGTGTCCGCCTCACGAGCGGCGATCACTACGACATCCGCGACCCGCTGGAAGCGGCCCTGATGAAGAGCCGCCTGTTCATAGCGCTGCAGGGTTCAGACAAATCGGTCTACGTGCCCTATCTGCACATCGCCGCCCTGGAAACACTGGGCAACGGCCGCTCTGGCCGTCGGCCGCGCAGCGGGCGGTAGCGGCGGCAGGTTGCCGGATTACCTCGCCGTCACGGCTCGGCGGGATTGCCTTGACGTGAGCCGCAGGCGTTCAAAGTGCAAACCACAGAGGCACAGAGACACAGAGAGGAGAGGGGGTAGCTCCCGCTGGTGCGAGAATCCCGCTGGTGCGAGAATCCTTTCTCGCACCCCGTCCGCGGGAATCCCTTCCCGCGTTTGCGTCCGCAAGAGGGCGCGGATGTCTCACCGGGGACGCGGGATAGGAATCCCGCTTGAGCGCGTGCGAGATGGGAATCTCGCACGAGCCGCACGCGCGGCGCATGGACGCCGCAAAGCACGCCATCCACGCTCCGGAGTCGGGCGTGGACGCCCAGAAGCGGGGCAGGGATGCCCGGGCGCCGGGCATGGACGCCCGGGAGCGGGGCATGGACGCAAATCCTCAAAAATTGGACGCCCCAGCGAAAAAAATGGACGGCTTGCGAAAGTCGCGCCCCGCGCGCGCCGACGCTCCCTCGTTTGTGCCGCTCCGCCGGCAACGCTACGCTACCGGCCATGATCCGCGTCGAAGGTCTGACGAAAGTCTTTCCCAATCCCGACGGGAGCGAGAAGACCGCCGTCGATCACATCTCGTTCGAGGTGCAGCCGGCCGAAATCTATGGCCTGCTCGGACCCAACGGGGCCGGCAAGACGACCACGCTGCGCATGATCAGCGGACTGCTGCGCCCCACCGCGGGCCGCGTGTGGATCGACGGACTCGAGGTCACGGGGCAACTGGACCAAGTCAAACGCCGCATCGGCTACCTGACGTCCAACACGGGGCTGTACGCCCGGCTGTCGCCCCTGGAGATGCTGGATTACTTCGCGGTGCTGTACAGTATTCCGCGCGCGCAGGCCAGCCGGCGGATCGCCGAGTTGGTAGAGTGGTTGGGCATGGGGAGTTACCTCAAACTGCGCTGCGGCGCGCTATCGACCGGGCAAAAGCAGCGGGTGAGCATCGCGCGGGCGCTGATCGCGGACCCGCCGATCCTCGTGCTCGACGAGCCGACCCTCGGCCTGGACGTGCTGAGCAACCGGCTGATTCTGGAGTTCATCCGCACGCAGGCGGACGCGGGCAAGGCCGTGCTGCTCTCCACGCATGCCCTGGACGAGATCGACAGGCTGTGTCGGCGGATGGGCCTGATTCACAACGGCCGGCTGATCGCGGAGGGGCCGCTCGACGTGTTGCGTGAACAGACCGGCCAACAGCGGCTGAGCGAGGTGTTTCTGCAGCTCGTCGGCGCCAGCGAGCCAGTCTTCGCGGCGAGCGCGATGAAATGACCAGGCGAGAAGGTGCTAAAGTCCGCACGGCCTACGGTGGTTATCGAGCAGGCACTCATGTGATGGCCGTATCACCTCATCACCTGCTCACCTTGTCAGCTCGTCACCGCCCTGGCGGAGTTCCATGACTCGTTTCACCCGCATCAACGCCATCTGGCGCAAGGAACTGATCGACACGCTGCGCGATCGGCGGACGCTCATTGCGATGGTGGTCGTGCCCATGGTGCTGTACCCGGCGATGATGCTGGGGTCCGTGCAGGGCTTCGAGCTGCAACTCAACCGGCTCAAGCACGAAGAGTACCGCATCGCGGTCGCTTCGAACGACGTGCGCGCGTGGTTACGGCACCTGCTCGACTCCGATCCGGCGCGACAACCGGGGGCCGCGGGACGCACGGCGGAGGAATTGGTCGAGTTGTCCAAACAGGGCGAACTCGGCGAGAAAGAGGCAGGCCCGCCGGCCGCGAAGGACAAGTCCGCCGCCGAGACCGCACGCGCCAGCGTCCGCGAACACCCACCCACTTACCAGATTGACGTCGTGGGCAGTGCGGAAGCCGTTACGCGGAAGGTGCGCGACGGCGAGTTGCACGTCGGCGTGCTCGTCAGCGACGAATTGCCGACGCCGGAGACGGGAACGTCGGCCGAGATCGCGCTGATCGTCGATCAGACCGACATCCGCAGTCAGATCGCTTCGTCCGGGCTGCAAGGCGTGCTGGAGCGTGCGGGGGATATTCTGCTCGGTCTGCGGCTCGAACGTCTGCACCTCACGCCGGCGTTCATCAAGCCCATCGGCGTGCGCGAGGAAGAAATCGCACTGCCCGAGAAGGTGGGCGGCTCAATTCTGGGCCGCATCGTCCCGCTCATTCTGATTGTGATGACGATTACGGGCGCGATTTACCCGGCCATTGATCTGACCGCCGGGGAGCGCGAGCGCGGCACGCTGGAAACGCTGATGGTGGCGCCGGTGCCGACGGTCGATCTCATCGCCGGAAAATTCGTGGTCGTCGCACTGATCGCGATGCTCAGCGCGCTGCTCAACCTGCTGTCGATCGGCGGGACGATCTACTTCGGCGGGCTGGGCGACCTGCTCACCCGCGGCGGGCAGATGGTGATTCCGCTCAACGCGCTGCCGTGGGTGCTGCTGATACTCATTCCGCTGGCGGTGATGTTCAGCGCGGTGCTGCTGGCGGTGTGCAGCTTTGCCCGCAGCTTCAAAGAGGCCCAAAACTACGTCATGCCCGTGATGATCGCCGCGCTGATCCCGGCGGTGGTCGGGATCCTGCCGGGCACGCGACTGGAAGGGGCCTTGTTGGTCATGCCCGTGGCCAACATCGTCATCCTGTCACGCGATCTGTTCACGGGCCGCTTCGACGTGCTCGCGATCCTGTGGGTGACGCTGTTCACCTGCCTCTACGCGGGCGCCGCGGTCGCGGTGGCCGCGAAGCTGTTTGGACAAGAAGCCGTGCTGTTCGCGGACAGCGGCTCGATCAAGACGCTTTTCCAGCGGCGGCACTTCCAGATCAAGCCGCGCCCCACGTCATCGGCCGCCTTGCTGCTGCTGGCGGTGGTGTTCTCCGCCAATTTTTTCGTGCAGCAGGCACTGGCCAAGACGCCGGGCGTCGTGGGGACGATGTGGTTCTGGTGGGGAATCACGGCGACCATCGTGGTCTTGTTCGCCGGCCTGCCGCTGGCCACGGCCGCGTACATGAAGGTCCGCATTCGGCCCGCGTTTGGCCTGGCGCTGCCCCGGCCGGCGGCCGACGCGGCGGCGGTGTGCTTCGGGTTTTCGACGTGGATCCTGGCCCAGGGCTGGTTCGCCTTTCAGAGCACTTGGATGGAGATCCCGCAGGAATTGGAGCAAGCACTGCAATCCATGGAGGGCATGCTGGGCGGCATGAACCCGCTGGTAGCGCTGTTCTTCCTGGCGCTCGTGCCGGCAGTCTGCGAGGAGCTGTTTTTCCGCGGCTTTGTGCTCAACGGCCTGCGCGGACCGCTCGGCAAGTGGGCCGCGGTGCTGATCGTCGCCGTTGCGTTCGGCGTCCACCACCATCTCGTGTTTCGGCTGATTGCCACGAGCGCGCTGGGCTTGCTGCTCGGGCTGCTCGTCGTGCAGTTTCGCTCGCTTTGGCCGGCGATGCTGGCGCACGCGATGCACAACGGGATTTCGCTGCTGGCCAGCCGCGAGGACTGCCTGAAGCCGCTGCTCACCCGCTGGGGTTACGTACACGGCGCCGACGGCATGCCGCCGACGGCGTGGCTGATCGGCGCGGCGGTGCTGCTGTTCATCGGAATAGTGATCTGCTTGCGGGCACCAGCGCAAGACGGGCAGCCGGAACCCCTCGGCTAGTGCCGTCGCGGCGCCGGAGCGTGCCGCGCGCCC
>JAGVEP010000398.1 GCA_020058145.1 Phycisphaerae bacterium
CTAAATGGACGTGCGCGAATCGGCGGCGCCTGTCCGAGCCGCGAGCGCAAGCTCGCGGACACACTTCCGACCGCTCGCGCGGTCGGCTCGGATCTGCGCTGCCGAAGCGCGCACGGTGATTTAGTCAGTAATCCCCGTCCTGCTGCCATGGGTAACTCGGCGCCGTTGTCGCGGGCGCGGTCGCAGGCTGCGTCGTTTCGGCCGACGGTTGAAGCTCCGACGGCGCGAGCATCATCCGCCACTCGCCCTCTTCCTGCAGCACCAGAATGGCTATTCGGCTGTTGCTGCCGCGCCGCAGCGACACCCGCGTCTCGGGTCGCAGCTCGGCCCGCGCCGTAACCAGGTACGTCGGTGGCGGGATTTGCGCTAATTCGACCTCCTCGATCAACTCAATGGACAGTGACTTCATCGCGTTCAGGACGCTCTCGAAACGCGCCCGGCTCTCGGGATCGGCCACCCGCGCCACGAGCTTGCGATAGCCCGCATAGTCCCCGGCCAGGGCCGTTTCGAGCATCTGCCGCACGAAGCCGGCGATTTCGGGATACTCTTCTTCGAGTCCGGCAGCGAAGGCGTACTCCGGCTTCGGCGCCGTTGGCTCGACGTGCCCCGCCTGCTTCGCGGCGGACGAGCCCTTGGACGTGTCTGTTCCGCGACTACAGCCCAGCGGCAGCAGCGCCAGCAATCCGCCAGCCACGCACACCCGCAATACCGCCTCTGGTCGTCGCATGTCGCCTTTCTCCGGCCAATCTTGCACGGGTGATGGTATCGCAAGTGCGCGTCCGCGGCGAGATGCAGGCGTTATCCCCGCCGCGCGAAGCGCACCGCTTGTTTCAGCCACGTTACGGCCTCCGCGGGCGCTTCGTCGAGCCCCTCGAAATCGAAGTGTCTCACCCCGGCCCGCGCGGCCTCACCCACAACCCGGACCAACTCGGCGGCTTCTTCAAACGCCGACCGCCATACCGGCAACACCCAGCCGGCCGCGCCGACAGCTTCCGGCAGGCCCAGCAGGGCCTCGCGCGGGCGGTCGGAGCCGTCTCGGCACCGGCCCAGCCGGACTACGCGCTCCAGCGGAACTTCATCGGCGTCTGGCAGCGATGCGCCCCAGGCGTGTACAAGCTGCAAACGACGCGGAGCTTCGGTCTCGGCGATGCGGCTGAGCCAGTGCTGGCTATCGGCCGCCCGTGACTCCACATAAGCCTGCACCACAGGGTCGTCGTGCCCCTGCCAAGCTCGCAGCGGGGTTCTAAGCGCTCGTTCTGCCTGAACACGCACGCTGCGTGCAGCCCCATCCGCAGCGACTCCCGCGCGCTCCGCAATCTGACGACACGCCGCGCAGAAGCAAATATCCAGCAGCCGGCGGACCGGGGCGTGCCAATCGAGCGGTCGTGGGCTGGCTGAGTCTGTGGCGCAGTCCGGCAGCCAATCTGCAAGCTGAACTATCGCAGCGTCGCAGGCCCGTAAGTCTTCGAGCGTTACCCGCAGCAGCTCGCGGACCGCGGGGTTGCTGACACAGGCCCCGGCGTGGGGAACGTCCTGTCCCCAGGCGTTGCGCTGCCCCAAATGCGGCTCAGTCGCGACCAGAGCTGGCACCGACCGCAGATCGATGTGCAAGACAAGCCCGATCCCGAGCCGTTCCACGTGCCTTCGCAGCGGCGCCAGTGCGTCGGCTGTCCCAAACCAGCGCGCCTTGATCGGACGGATGCCGGTGGCGGCGTAGGTCTTGGCGGTCGGCGGGAAATGCCAGCCACCTTCGGTATGGAAGTAAGGCTGCCCGGTTTCGATCCCGAGCCGAAACTCCGCAAGCGCGCCCGTAACCACGGGGACCGTGACATGCTCGATCCCCACCTCGCCCGCAACGCGGTCTAGCAGCGCGCCACCGTCCGCGGCGTGGTTCCACAGAGCATGTACGATCCCGAATTCAGCACCCATGCCGATTTCCAGCCACAGCAGTGCTAGTTGTGGACACGGACGCGTGCTTCCCTGCGTGCCTGCGTGCCTCCGTGCCTTCTTCCGCAGGGTAGCTGATTCCCGCGGCTTCGGCTAGCATCCTTCAGGAGTCCGAACGTGCCCGACGAATCCACTGAGTATCGCCGCTCTTGCCCGGGTGAGGAGCAAATCCACATCTCGGAGGCGATCTGCTACGGTCGGCGGCGGGCCAACTTCCGCAAGTGCCCGGGCTGCCAGTTCAACGACGACGAGCAGGGGCAGGCTCCGTATTACGCCCCGGGAGCGGCGGGGACTCCGCGCGGGGCGTCGCCACGGGTGGTCCTCGAAATGGAAAAACGCGACATGATCGAGAAGGTGTTCAAAGCCTACGATGTGCGGGCCACGGTGCCCGAGCCGCTGAACGAAGACGTCGCCTGGCGCATCGGCAACGCGACCGCCCAGTTTCTGCGGACCACGCTGATCGGCTATGACCGCAGCGATCTCAAGATGAACACCCTGATCGTCGGCCGCGACATGCGCAAGAGCAGCCGCCGCCTGTGCCAGGCGTTCATGGAGGGCGCCGCGTCTGTCGGTACGCCTGTAATCGATATCGGCCTGATCGACACTTCGCAGATCTACTTCGCGGCGAACTACATGCCGTGCTGTGGCGGCGTGCAGACGACCGCCAGCCACAATCCGGCCAACTACAACGGCTTCAAGATCTGCGGTTCCAAGGGCAAGCCCATCGGCGCCGAGACCGGCCTTAAGGAGATCGAGCGCATCGCGCGGGCCATTTCACGCCATGTCGTACCCGACCTGCCGCCGATCAAGACACTGGATCTGTCCGAACCCTACCGCAACTACCTGCACCGTTTCCTACGGCCCCCCCGACCGCTGCGCGTCGTCGTCGACGCGTCAAACGGCATGGCCGGGCGCTGGTTCCCGATCCTCTTCAACGGCACGGCGAACCTGACCGTGCTCCCGCTGAATTTTGAGCACGATGGAGAGTTCGTCCATCCGCCGAATCCGCTCGTGCCCGCCAATCTCGACCAATTGCGTGCTGCCGTCCGCGAGCACAAGGCTGATTTCGGAGCGTGCTTCGACGGCGACGCCGACCGTTGTGTGTTCGTGGACAACCAGGCGGAGATCGTCCGTGGCGACCTGGTGACGGCGCTGCTGGCGGGCGAATATCTGCGGGAACGGCCCGGTTCGACCGTCATCTATGACCTGCGGTCGAGCCGCATCGTGCCCGAAGTGGTCGAAAAGGCCGGCGGCATCGCACGACGGGAACGCGTCGGGCACGTCTTCATGAAGCGCACCCTGGCCGAAACCAACGCCATCTTTGGCGGTGAGCTGAGCGGCCATTTCTACTTCCGCGATTTCTACTACTGCGACTCGGGCATGTTGGCCTTCATCGCGATCCTGAACGTCCTGACGCGCAGCGGCAAGTCGCTCGCCGACCTGATGGAGCCCCTGAATATCTACGCCAGCAGCGGCGAGCGGAACTTCGAGAATGAGGACAAGCAGGGCACTTTCGAACGCATCGCCGCGACTTACAAGGATGGCAAAATTGACTACCTCGATGGGGTGACGGTGCAATACCCGGATTGGTGGTTCAACGTCCGGGCGTCCAACACCGAACCCCTGCTGCGGCTGAACATGGAAGCGCAAAACGACACGCTGTTGGGGGCGAAACTCGCCGAACTGACGCCGCTGCTCGGCAAGTCGGTTGCACACTGAGAGCAAGGATAACCACAGAGGCACAGAGACACACAGAGAAAAGAGAGAGATACAGAGTTGCTGGTCTTACAGAATGAATCTGCGCGGCCGTGGAGTGGAGCGCCGGGAACCGTTTGTGGCTGCCGACCGCCGACTATCAGCCCTTTCTTCTCTGTGCCTCTGTGCCTCTGTGGTGATTCCTCCTCCTCCTTGGGCGCAGCGCAGACCGGAAATGGCGGCGAGCACTTTGTCCACACGTTTCTGCCTAGCGGCGTCGAATTTGCGGCCGATCGCCTGCCGCACCGCAAGACCGTCGCGCTGTGCTTTCGGATGCTCGTCGGGGTCGCCGATGATCCGCCGGAGCTGACCGGTCTCGGGGCGATTGTCGAGCAAACGCTCTCGAAGGGGACGCAGAAATACGACGGCCGGGCGCTGGCGGACGCCTTCGACCGCCTGGGTGCCCAGTGGTCCTCGCTCAGCGGGCGGCAGTCCATGCTCGTCCGTGCGCTGTGCCTACCCGAGTTCGTGACCGAGACCATCGAGCTCGTCGCAGAGATGTTCGTGCGGCCCACGTTTCCGGACGACGCTTGCCGCGTGGCCGTCGAGCTCGCCCAGCAGGAACTGCGGCAGATGGAGGATGAGCCCGCCGAAATCCTGCGGCGGATGATCCAGCGCCTCGCGCTCGGTCCGGTGTTGGGACGATACGTCGGGGGCGAACTCGAATCGCTGCCGCGTCTGACCCCGGAGTTGGTACGCGAACATTGGCGCCGGTTTTACCACGCCGGTCGGTTGCAAGTGGCCGTCGGCGGGCCGGTGGACGCCGACGCGCTGGCGAAACAGCTCGACCGCTGCTTCACGGGCTTTGGTACAACGGAGCCACTTGGCCGCGCCGCTGCCGATTTCGCCTTTCAGCCGGCGCGGGAGCATCAACACAAGGAACTCGAACAACAGTACATCGGGATCACGCTGCCGGGGCTGCCGCGTGACCATGCCGACTTTGCGGCGGAACAGGTGCTCCTGGGCGTCTTGTCCGGCGGCATGAGCGGACGGCTGTTTACCGAGGTACGCGAAAAGCAGGGTCTGGTTTATTGGGTGGGGGCCTGGCACGAGCAGCCGCGCGGCCGGGGCATCCTGCACCTGGGCGCCAGCACGACGCCGCAGCGCTACGAGCAGACTTACGAGACGCTCCTGCGTGAGCTGCGCCGCCTCGGCGATGACCTGACCGCGGTCGAAGTCGAGCGGGCCCGCAACAGCATGATCGCCCAATCGGAAACGGAGGACGACCTGACGCGGGCGCGTGCGGCGGGCCTGAGCGACGACCTGTTTCATTTTGGCCGCCCGATCGGACGTACTCCCAAGCTCGCTGCCCTGCGGGCCGTGACCGTTGAACACGCGGCGGCGTACGCCCGGCGGCTGCCCCTGGACCAGTTGTGCGTGGCGACCCTGGGGCCGCGGGAGCCGTAGCGGCCGGGCTCTGTACCGGCCGGCGGGCGGCGCTGGGCGAAGGGTGGGGGGGGAAGATGGCCAGCGGGCGCACGGATGGCCCAATAATCTGCCGGCTGGCGGGGGCGTGGAGTGAAGGTGGCCAAGATGCTCATTTTTGCACACCCCCCGGTTGGCAATCTTTGTTATCGGGGCCTTGGGCGGGTGACAGGCCTGCTGTGGAAGCCGGCCTGCCGGGCGGGGGTTGAATTCGCTGCGGCGACGCATGGTGCGGTCTCCCTGGGTGGTCGGGCCGCGATTCTATGATAGCATGAGTTTATAGAAAGTCAAGTGCGGCGGGGGGAGGCGCCACTGGCGGGGGAACGCCGCGCCGGGGTGGGTGATCGGGCAATCGCGGGGTCTGGTGCCCCCTGGCGGAGGTTGGGGCTGACTTTTCTGGCGGTTGATACGCGGCCTCGGCCGGGGTCCAACGGTCGCAAGCGACGGATGCCGCTGCGCGCCAGCGGCGCGTGTGAAGGGGCGCGCGAGTTTTGACGGCCCCGAATCGGCGGGCAGAGCAAAGAGCGGGACGGGCCCACGGGGATCAAGAAGGAGGATTCACACCTCTCCGGGCGCCTCTCTGATCCCGAAATCCTCCAGTTTGAGGCCGGTGGCCTGGATGAGGTTTATCGCGAGCAACTTGGTCTGGACATAAACCTCGCACAATAGTGCCTGGAACTCAGCGACCGTCTGCGGGTCGCTCATGTCGACTTGCCGGAAAACGCGCCCAACGTCGGCCTCTCGGTATTTCGGATGGACAATAGCGCTGTTTCGGAAGGCGCGAACCACTTCGCCGAACGTCGTCGAGCCCAGCGGACTCAGGAGCACGGCGTTCACGGGGTCCAGGCAACGTTCGAGTCCATACGGCTTGAGTGCCTTGTAGAACCCACCGCCCATCGGGTGCTTTGGCTTTTTGTCGAGAAGATAGAATGCGGCAAGATGGTGATAGATCGCCGTCAGGTAAAACGCCTTTGCAGCGCTTCCGTCCCCGTAGTCGTCGGCTGTCTCGTCGAGCTTCTCGAAACCGAAGCAGAACTGCTTTATGGCGTGAACGATGAAAGTGAGTGTCTCAGTCACGTCGTTCATCCGGGCGGTCCCGTCTGACTATGTTTGCGGCTGAATCCCGTACTTGCGAAGCAAAATGTAACCGAGTATTCGCATTTTGGCTGCTGTAGCTGATTCGGCGTATCCGCCGTCCGCAGGGAGCCGGCCCGCCGCGAGTTCCGACGCGGCGTGCGCCAGCGCAGACGAGTAGTAGGCCGACAATTGGGACAGGTATTGCTGAAGCTGGTCGGCACTCTGGATCGCGGTGATTTCACGTACGACCTCGTCACGGAGCGCCGTGACTGCTGTTGGAAATCGACTGCGGAACTCGCCGATCTTGTCGTCGTGACGGAGGAACCATGTGACGACCCCGAGTGAGTCGGCCACTGGTGGGATTGAAGGCTTCTCGCGCGATGCAGGCGGCGGTACATCGGGCGCGCCTGATCGCAGGCGAGATCGAGCGTTCACTACCCCGATGAGCAGACCTATGAACGGAATCAGATACAAGACCGAAAAGGGCGTGAGTATGCAGTACACGACGGTGAGCCAAGCGGGGTGCCGAAGGAACCGGGACATTCGAAAGACGAGGTAGACGAACAGGGCCTTCGCCGCAAGTTGCGCGAGCGGCAGCGCGTCGGCGCACTGCCGGATCTCGTAATCACTTGCTTGGGCAGCCCACAACCTAATAACGATAGCCGATCCGACCAGCGCAAAAAAGCCCGCCAGGAAGTAGTTCCGCTCCTTGGTTAGTGATTGGTCGGTCATCCTCAATGGACCTTTGGCGAACGGCGCTACACTTTTCCAGCGCGCAGCTCAGCGCGGACGAGTGCGTTGTACGTTGTTGCCTGGGCAAGCTGTCGACGAAACCTGTCCGGATCCGGCATCTTCGTCTGTAACCAGCGATTCACCCTGTCTTTCAGTTCATACGGCAGCGGGCGATCGTCGCCGGTCGTGCGCCGCGTGTCCGCTGGGTCGCCGTAGATCGGCATGGAGCGCCGAAGCTCTGCGGCGGCTTGCTCAACCGTGAGGCCTTGCTCCCGAGTCTTGTGTATGATGAAAGCGACTTTCGAATTGTCGTCATCCAGAGCCATCATCCGGCGTTCGAGATCGTGCAGATTCCACCACCAGCGAATATCCGCATCCGTTACCCCGTCGGCTCGCTTCGCCTCAAGCTTGGCGCGCATAGCTGGGTCAGTCTGCGCCTTGGCGAGATATGATTCTGCGGCGTTGGCGAGGTCAACCGTGCCCTCCGCCTCAGCCTGCGCTTTTGCTTGGTCAACCCACTCTTCCGCAGCCTTCCGGGCTTCGGCAGAAGAGCCGAATTTCATCGTGAGCATTTGACCGTAGAGATCGATCAATTGCTGTTCAATTGGTGACCGTCGCTTGCCGAATCCAAAAAGCCCCATCTTGCCCTCCTTACCGAGGTAAACGCCGTGCGTGATGACGCCGCGAAATCACGCCCCAATGGTCGCGCTGGGCATCTCGTTCCACGGTCCAGTGTCGAGATGTCAGCAGGCCAGGACGCACAGCATATGAAAAACGTACTTTGGCGGCGCGTCAAGCCCCAGGGAATGTTGCCGAAAGCCCTGCGCCTCCGCGAGAGCGCCGCGCGGGTGACGCCGCCTGTCGGCGGGTGGCACCGTCGGCGTGGCGGCGCTCTCGAGCAGTGCCCCGAGGCTCTTGCGTGGGAGAGCGGCACTGCGGACACAGCAGTGGCACACACAGCGTCATTCGGGCGGGGGCGGGGTGGCGGGGCGAAAGAGAGGCCGCGCGGAGCGCTGGTGGTCCGATTGTGCGTTTCTTACGCCCCGTCCGGGGCTACGAAAACATGGCCGGACCGTTCCCAAGGCTCGCGCCGTGGGCTTTGCTCTTGCGCCCCGGCCGGGGCTGGGCCGTGCGGGCTCTGCCCCGGCCGTCCGCGCCACGCGCGCCTCGCTGGAGCGGTTTCAACAATGGTCTGCTGCCCTGGGGAGGGCGAGCCTCCTGGCGAGCCGCGGCTCGGCCGGAGCCTCGCCCCACTGCTTTCACGATCTTGACTTGACACAAAGCCTGTGCCTCGGCCAAGTTGGGAAGGTGGTCGCCACGGAATGGCGCCCCGAGGGAGGTTGGCCATGGACGGCTTTCAGGCGGAATTGCTGCGGCGGGTGCGAGATCGGAATCGCGCAGCAGTTGCCCTTCCGCTGTGCTCTGGGTGCCTCTGTGGTTCTGAATAACCTGGGGTCAGGTGAATACCGGTAGGCTAGAATGTCGGGGCGATAATCGGAAGCACAACAGGTAGTGTCGGTGGGTGTTCTACCGGCGGAACGGGTCCCGGCCCGGCCGGTTTCTTGCTTGGGGTCCAAAACAAATGCGGTGGCCGCTTGCCTTCGGCCCCAGCCGGGCCTAAAACAGTCAGACACAACCGGGCGGACTGCGCGGGGCACGAGCGGCGGGTGGCCGGACGCTCAGCCCTCAGCCCGGGCATCGAACGCAACTGCTTTTGACCGAGGCGGTTACCGCGGGCAGCGAGAACATCGATTGGACGACACGCGATGCGGGGCGTTGTTCTAGTATCCCAAAATCGCGGATTCTCTTGCCAGAAGGGCCAACAAAAACCCCACCGCCGAGGTCCAAGTTGCGTTTTACGCAACGCGACCCAGGCGATCCGGGCACGAATTCGCGGGAACGGATTCCCGCGCCGGCGGGTGCGAGAAGGGATTCACGCACCAATCGGCGGTGGGTGCGAGAAGGGATTCACGCACCAGTCGGATTCCCGCGCCGGTGGGTGCGAGAAGGGATTCACGCACCAATCGGGAACGGATTTCCGCAACGGTGGGTGCGAGAAGGGATTCACGCACCAATCGGCGGTGGGTGCGAGAAGGGATTCACGCACCAATCGGGAACGGATTTCCGCAACGGTGGGTGCGAGAAGGGATTCGCGCACCAATCGGCGGTGGGTGCGAGAAGGGATTCACGCACCAGTCGGGAAGGGATTCACGCACCAGTCGGGAAGGGATTCACGCACCAGTCGGTGGGTGCGAGAAGGGATTCACGCACCAGTCGGTGGGTGCGAGAAGGGATTCACGCACCAGTCGGCAGTCGGGAAGGGATTCACGCACCAGTCGGGAAGGGATTCACGCACCAGTCGGCCGCGCCCTGAGCGATCCGGCCGGCTACGCCGCCGCCTATCCCAACTGCGACATCCTTAACGGCGACTGCAACGGCGACACATATGTCGACTTCGACGACATCAACCCGTTTGTGGTGCTCCTGAGCGGCGGTCAATAGACCAACCGGATCCGCTAGAGCACTAAAGTGCCCCGGCCCTTCTCGCCGAATGGTTGGGGCACCTGTTTATCCGCCTCACGTCCGCTCGACGAGCCGGTCGATCAGGAAATCGGATTGCGCCAGCGCGGGCTGCGTGAAGGCGCCCAAGTGCGCCCGCACTTCGTCAAACAGTGCGCGGAATGCGTCGTAGTCCTTTCGCTCGGCGATGGCCCGCAGGTTCTCGGCGGCCTGGAGGAACGCGGCGGTCACCGCCGGCGTCTGTGGATTGCGCATCTGGATCGACGCGTACAGGTCCGGCGATTGGGCGAAGTGCCGAGCGGTCAGCAGCAGGTCCATCAGGTAGATCGGTGACATGAACCGCAACGTCTGGTCCAGCGGCACGCCGAGCGTGGCCAGCGTCTTGCCCAGCACCTCGGTCGTGAAGTGCGTGAGCACCTGGACGACCGCCATCACGCGGTCGTGCTCCTCGGGCGTCGTTTCCACAATCTGCAGGCCGCGCGCGTGCAGCATGTTCCGCAGCCACGCGAGCCACGGGTCTCCGCGGCCGGGCGTGAGGACGACCCGCTGCCCTTGCAGCGAGTGCACCGTCGGGCCGAACAGGGGGTGGGTGCCCACGACACTCGCCGTTGAAGCTGCGAGCATCGCCGCCATCGGTCCGGTTTTCACCGAGGTCACGTCCAGCAGCAGTGCGTCCGGCCGGACGAGTGGTCCGACGTGCCGAATCACGTCCTCCGTCACTTCAATCGGTACGCTGATGACGACCACGTCCGCGAGGGCCGCGGCTTGGTCCGGCGTGATCTCGGTGTCGAGATCGGCGATCAGGACGGCGTGTCCGAGGTCGCCGAAGAGTTGAGCCATGCAGCGGCCCATGCCGCCCTGGCCGCCGAGGATGGCGACCGTGCGCGGCTCTACTTCGAGCGGCACCTCGGCCCGCAGCGCCGCCTGCCGGTCGCGGCTGCCCCACATGATGAGCCGGTACAGGCTCTCCATCAGCTCGGGGTTCAGGCCGAGCGCCTGCCCGCGTGCGCGGCGCTCCTGGATAATCTCCCGTTCACGCGCTGCGTCGCGAATCGGCAGATGATGCTCACGCTTGTACAGCGCGATCTCGCCGATCAGCGCATTGCGTCGCGCCAGAAGCTGGAGCATATCGCGGTCGACGGCGTCAACCATCGCACGCAAGATCGGCAGCGGGCGTACATTCGTACTGTCTGTCGGCGGGGGCTGGGAGTCCATGCGTGGTACCGTCTCAGGAGGTCGGATTGGCCCATGGCCGTCACGCAACGCCGCCGCCACGCTAGCGGCACGCTGCAGGGGCGTCAACGCGGGACCGGTGGCGGCAATACAATACGAGCGGTACGCAAGGCACGGAGTTCTTTCATGGGCCGAAGCTGGCTGCGATTCTGGGTTCTGCTCGGCGGTTTCATCGGTTTCGGCTGCGCGGGCGACAGCGGGTCGTTACTGCCGGAGCCGGTGAGCCCCGCCCCTGTTGGTGCTGAGTGGGTCCTGGTGGCCCGCTTGGCGCACATTTCCGACACGCACGTGTTGGACGAAGAATCGCCGGCCCGTTTCGCGGGCGCGCACAGCATCACCCGCAGCGCGTGGCGGCCTTACGAAGGCTATTCAACCCAACTGCTGGACGGCATGCTGCGGACGGTCAACCGCATCCACGCCTCGGGCCGCACCATCGACTTTCTGCTCCACAGCGGCGATGCGTGCGACAACGCGCAGTCTAACGAACTCGGCTGGCTCACGACGCTGTTCGACGGCGGCGAAATCAACCCGCGCACCGGTCCCGACGACCGTTCGCCCGAGTCGCGTCCGCCGCCCGAACTCGATCCGCATGCCCCGTTTCGTGCTGCGGGCCTGTATCGCCAGGGCGTCCACGGCAGTCGACCGTCCATCCCCTGGTATGCAGTGGTCGGCAATCACGACGTGTACTCTATCGGCGTGTTCCCGATCATCGCGGACGCCGACGGACACCGGGTCGCCACCTTGCCGCTGGACTGGCGGCCCGGCTGGGTACTGCCGGTCATTCTGGATCCGACCGCGGCGTGGTCTTACGGCCGTGTGACGCCGGCTGCGCCCGGTCCCCCGGGGTTGTTCACTGTGCCTGGTGCTGTCGAGCCGAATGCGTCGCGCGCGTACTTCAGCAAGGATGAATACCTCGCCGTTCTGTCGGCCACGGCCACCGGCCCAGCGGGTCACGGGTTCGCCAGCGCCACGTCGTACAGTGTCAGCCCCGTGCCGGGACTACGCCTGATCGGGCTGGACACGACGGACCGCGCGCCGCCGGCTCCGGGGGCGCTGTGCTCCGAAGGGGCGTTTTCACGCTCACAACTGGACTATTTGCGCCGCGAGCTGGAGGCGGCGCGCGGCCGCAACGAGCTTGTGATCGTCGCAACGCATCATCCGAGCGTCGCGCTGTTGCCTCTGGCGGGCAGCGAGGTTGACGGCGACGAGTTTCGCGGCGTCCTGGCCGAGTATGACCATGTGGTCGTGCACCTGTGCGGCCACATGCATCGCCATCGCGTCACGCAGCGCGACACGTACCTCGAAATCGAGACCGGCGCGACGCTCGATCCGCCGCAGGAGGGCCGCGTGGTCGAAGTCTGGCGCGACTCGACGGAGGGCCGGATCGCCGTCGCATACGAAGTATTTTCGCACCTCGACGAGACGCTGCCGCCGCTCGGCGACGACTCACTCCGCGGCTTACGGGAACAGGCGCAGAGGATCGCGGCGGACGAGAAGACCGCGCCGGTACGCCGCGCGGTCGACGATGGGCCGACCGACGGCACAGGTACCGCGCGGCCCGGGCGCGAAGGCTGGGTGCTGCTAACGTCCCCAAGCTCATTCGTCACCCCATGATCGTGGGCGGCGATTCTGCGTTCGCACGCCGGAGTTTTCTTGTATTTGCTCGGTCGTCGCTGTAATCTGAATTCGTTCGAGCCGACGGTTTGGTTAACACGCTCAAGAACCCCGGAGTCCACACATGCTCGCAGAAGCACTGCCTTGGAGCACGCGCTTGCGGCGCGCGGCTGGGAGGCTCGGCCGGGCCACCGCGCTGCTGACGTTGATCGCACTCTGCCCCGGCGGATGTGATCCGTCCACAGGCACGCTCTCCGCGCCATCGTCCGGTAACACCACGAGCGCTGAGGTCGATCCCGAACAACGTGGCGTCGAGCTGCTGGCGGAAAACTTGGCCCAGATGCCGTCTGCGTCGCCGAGTGTCACGGAAGTTCTGCCACCCACCGACGGTCCGGCGGGGACCCTGTTCGGCCTGCGGCTCGACAACACCCGCGCGTTCATTCTCGGTGATACGAGTGCCGCCGGTGAACCCACGGTGACGGGGGTGGTCTTCACGGACCTCAGCGGCGTGCTCGTTTTTCAGCAGGACCTTCGTGACGCCGGCATGAAGCTGACGTTCGCGAGCGGCGACGCCGTCGACCTCGACCTCCGCGACGACGGCATGCACCTGGTATTCACGCTGAACGCCAGCGAGCCGCCCAGCACGCTCGCGGCCCACGTCGACGCGGCGGGCAACGTGACTTTGGACGAAAGCGCCACGGTCTTCGGCGTCGGCGAGCGCTCGGATTACAGCACGGCGAAGCTATACCTGCCACGCGGCCCGGGCGGACCCAAACGTGGATGGCGCGCGGCCGACGCGTGGGAGTGCAAGGACGTCGGCGACTGGGTGCTCCGCATCGGCGGCTGGGCGTGCGACCTCTATGATGCGTGCACGAGCGGGCTACCAGGGGCCGCCGCCTCCGGCTTGTGCACCGTGCTCGGCGGCGCCCTCGACATCGCCGGCAGCAAGCCGAACATCACGGAGACCGAAAAGCGTGTGCTCGGCGCTGTGAAGATCAGCACCACCTTCCTGTGCAACGCGCTGAAAGGCGCCGTTAAAGTGGGTGAATTTGCGAGCAAGGTCAACTTGCTTGGAGCCGCCTGCCTCGTGCTCGACTATGCCGACGACACCACAACGGTGGTGTCCGGCAAGTCGGTGGCGGAGCAGTTCTGCGCGGCGATACTGGGCAGCGCCCCGCCCACGCCGGACCCGAACGCCAGTCTTGGTCCCCCCATCATCTGCTCGTGGGAAAACCCCGACGGCACCAGCAGTGACACGCCCGGCGCCACCGGCTCCGTGATCGAAGTCAGCGGCGATCCGGCTTACCCGACCTACCGGCTGACGATCAGCGCCATCGTCCAGGAATTCACGGTCAGCGAAGGCACGGTGGGTCTTGGGCTGTTCGGTGCAAATGTCTGCTCACCGGCCTCGCAAGTGCCCTGCCCCGCGGAATGGACCATGGCCCGCACGATCACCTACGGCGACTACAACACAACCGGCGGCGTGGCCTTCACGATGCCCGGCATCGGCTACCCTGACCCAGCCCCGGCCCTGCGGCCCGGACACAAGATCATTGTCGTCTTCAAGCTTCGTGAGGGCCCATTTTGGAAGGTGGCCCGGCTTACCTACGTGATGGGATCCTCGGCCTACTGTCAGTAGCGTGCCCCGCCGCTCGCGCCCATCAGGTCTGCACGACGCGGCGCCGGCGGCTGGAGAACTCCGGCGCCTCACGGATGCACGTGCCGAGAATCTTCAGCGACTTTCCAAAAGCCGCCCATCCGGCCCGCGAAAGTCGGGCTGGCTCAGTTCCGATGTCGGGGAAACCCTGCTCGTCCGGCTGCACCTGCTCCCAGTTGTGAAACAGCCGGCCCCAGTCGCTTTGCAGCACCGTGTCCATCACCCGCCGGGCGTGTACCGGATACCAGAAACTGTCGTGGTAAATCACGCTGGCGATGTAGGCCCACGGCGCGAGCCAGGTTTTGAGCGACCACTCGAGCGGCCGTTTGAGTCCACCCCAATAGATGCGGTGCTGCATCCGGCTCGCGAAGGTCATCTTCTGGAACGGCCCGTCGAAGTGCCAGTTTTCCGCGGCCGCGGCCTGGTCGCCGACGATCTCGATCTCGCGCGGATCGCCGCAGCCCAGCCCCAGCTCGTGCGCCAGCCGGATGAACTTGACCGACAGCGGGTCGATGCCCATCAGCTTGGCGGCGACGGCATCGATCGCGACCTGGTCGGCGCTGGCGAGGATCACGTTCTTAACGTACGGGCGCATGCACCGCGGACCCGGCCCATCGCCCGCGAACGTCCCGTCCATGACCGCGAAGACGCCGCGGTGGATTTTCTTCTGGATCATCAGCAGGTCCACGAGCGTCTCGTGAATCACCGGATGCGTCCAGTGGCGATGCTCGTTGAGCAGCCCGCCGAAGGCGTTCTTCATCGCGCCGGTCGTGGTCGTGAAAACGTGCGTTTTGATCGTGGGCAGGTGGATGATGTTCTCGCCGATGAAGCGTCGCGGGATCATGAAGCCGCGCGGATAGACCTCGTTCAGGCAGGTGAATTTCTTCGTGAGGTCGCCGACGGCGTCCTGGATCGTGATCCAGTCCTCACCTTCGTACAGGTGCACGTTTCGTAGGCCGTGGGCTTCGAGCACGTTGATTTGCTTGTTTTCGCGCTCGCCGAGATGCGCGTCAATCACCACGGTGCGGTTATGGCAGCCGTGGATGAGGTTCGGATCATACCCGTCGGCTTTCATCGCCCGGATGACGCCCTCGAGCTGCCACGGCACCGTCGAGCTGCCAGGAAAGAAGAAGTGCCACGAGATGTTGATTTTCAGCGCGGTGTCGGCGTCCTTCGTAACGACATCCTGATACCCGGCGAGGTTCATCAGCTCGTGGTAGTCCCGCAGCACGGTCCGCGGGCTGGTTTTCAGAATCGCGACCTTAGCTTTCGGCATCGCTCAGGCTCCATCCGGTGGTCATTTTCCGCGGTGCCAGAGCGGTTTCACTAAGGCTCCGGCGTCGTGGGGGGAGGGCGAGGCTCCGGCCGAGCCGCGGCTCACCAGGAGGCTCGCCCTCCCCAGGCAGCAGACCATTCTTGAAACTGCTCTAGCCGCGACGGTCCGCACGGCGAACCCTGTGGTGTCGCATCGCAGGATGTAGGATTGTACCCCGCCCGGCGGGGAAGTGCACGAGAACGGCGGGTGCGCCGAGCCGGTTGCGGTGGGTGAGTTCCCTTTGATTTGCAGAGTGGGTGCGGTCCGCGCCCCCCGCGCCGGCCGGCGGACGCAAGGAACACACCGACGAACAGGGCGCGGTGACGCGCGGGGTGGCCTGGGTCGGCTACAAGTTCCACCTGCTGGTCGCTGTGAAACACGAAGTCATCGCGGCCTGGC